>JACCZH010000276.1 GCA_013696045.1 Chloroflexia bacterium | reverse complement strand
CCACCGAAGTGCGTCCGCTCGCGATCCGCGCCATGGCCGAGAGCGGCATCGACATCTCCGCAGCACGCTCGAAGACGCTCGACGAATACATCGGCCAGCACTTCGATTACGTCATCACCGTCTGCGACCGGGCCAACGAAACCTGCCCCATCTTCCCCGGCGACCCCCAGCGCATCCACTGGTCCTTCCCCGACCCCAGCGCCGCTGAAGGCACCGAAGAGGACCAGTTCCGCGTCTACCGCAAAGTCCGCGACGAGATTCTTAGCCGGCTGCGCATGTGGACCCAGTTGCCGTTGAAGGCACGAGCAGAAGCGATGTAGTCTGCGCATCGCCAATACCGTACTTGTAACTCTGGATCTGAGGCACGGACGTCAACGCTCGTGCCTTTAGCGTGTCTATTCTCTCTCGTGATGTAGTAGGCTTACAGCGTGTAAGCACACGTCCTCTGATTGAATTCACCGAAAGGATGCATACGACTATGAGAGAACGACTAGCTCTTGGGACAGGGACGCTGTTGATTGTCGTCAGCCTGTTGGGCGCGAGCTTGACGCTCGGTTCGCCAATGGTAGCGAGTGCCGAGGGCGCAGGCGGGATGATGGGTGGATGGGAGTCGATGCAAGAGATGGTGGACTTCTGCGCCTCCGCAATGGACGGCATGATGGACTCCACAGAGGGCCGCTAGTGACGAACACTTCACCGCAGGCCAAGCATCGCAGGATCGAGCGCAAGAATGAGGCGCAACGCAGGGTTAAACAGCGTCGTCGCCAACGGGTGCTTGGCTCGCTGGGCGTCGCGGTATTGGTTGTGGCTCTATCAGGCTTTGGAGCGTGGCGTCTACTCGGTGGGGCCGAGGCATCCGGTGGGCAGCCGCTCCACCAGTTCGATACGCAGGACTTTCATTCGCTGGCTTTTGATCCCGATGATGCTGACACGATTTTCTTCGGCCACCACGGTGGGATGATGATCAGCCGCGACGCCGGCATAACCTGGCAGCCCGGCCCGCCGGAGAACGTGGATGTTATGCAGCAGGCGATACCAACGGCTGATCCAAATCGCCGTTACGTTGCTGGACACGATGTGTTCCAGGTCAGTGTCGACGGCGGTGAAACCTGGGACGCGCCCGGCACTAATCTCCCGAGTCTCGATATCCACGGTTTCACGGCCGCCCCGTCCGATCCGGATCGGCTGTACGCGTTTGAGGCGCAATCATCCAGCTTCTACGCGAGCGTGGACGGCGGGGCGACGTGGGAAGCTCGAGCGCTGCCGTTGGGGATGCGCGCGGGGACCATACCGCTGGTGGTAGCTGCCGATGATTCGGAACATGTATACGCAGGTGTTGGTGGCAAGATTGCTGAGAGCCGCGATGGAGGCCGGACCTGGCAAGAATCGTCTGATCTCGGGATCGCGATCATCGGGCTAGCCATCGATCCGGCCGATCCATCTGCGATCTTTGCCGCTACAAGTGACGGTCTCCAGAAACGCGAGTCTGGCGGCGTATGGATGAAGCTACCGTTTACAGCCGATGGGATATTGTTGGCGGTTGCGGTCCATCCTCGGGATCCTGAACGTGTCGCGGTCATCGATCGACAGGGTAACTTCTACCGTAGCGATGACGGTGGCCGAACGTGGGCTGACAAGCAAGGAGATATAGGGTCATGATGATGAGTGGAATGTGGTTCATGATGCTCTTCTGGCTGCTCTTGGCAGTGGCTGGCATTGCATTGATTGTGTGGGCCGTGAACCGCAGCCGCGACAACGGTAGCAGTGCGGGCCGACACAATGGTGATAGCGCGCTGGCGACGCTGCGTGACCGGTTCGCGAGGGGAGATATCAGCGAAGCAGAGTATCACGAGCGCCGGCGGACGCTAGAAGGAGATCGGCCGGCGCCACGCTAATCGCACACATTAGGTACGGGATCACGTCACCAACGGGGTGGGACAATGCGCTCACCCCCCCATTGGCGGATGAGAAAGAGAGCATCACATATGAGGCGGATCAGCTGGTGGAGAATTCTATTGGCCGGCGCGGCAACCGTCGTGGTCGGTACGAAGGTTGCTACGGCACTCAAGTCCCGAACCAAGACGATCGACGCGAGCGCCGAGCGTGATGAGACAGAGCGCGTCCGACGCATCTACGATAAGGCCGCCAACCACTACGATCGGGCCATCGGCCTTATGGAGAAGTTCCTCCTTGGCGGTGGCCGACGGTGGGTTTGCTCCCAATCCCACGGAGATGTCCTCGAGATCGCGATTGGCACGGGACGAAACCTTCCCTACTATCCTTCGAGCGTGTCGCTGACGGGCATCGATCTAAGCCCGGACATGCTTGCGATTGCACGCCATAGAGCCGAGGAGTCGGGACGAAATGTCGCCCTGCATGTGGGTGACGCACAGGCACTCGGGTTTCCCGACGGCCAGTTTGATACGGTCGTGTCAACACTCTCTTTGTGCACAATCCCAGACGAGCGCAGGGCGGTAGCGGAAGTCAGGCGAGTGCTCCGGCCTGGCGGGCGGTTTCTCATGCTGGAGCATGTGCGTAGTCCAGTTCTTCCAGCGCGAACCGTGCAACGAATGCTCGATCCTCTCGTTGTTCGGCTGCAGGCAGATCACCTGCTACGCGAACCTCTTCAACCCCTCCGAGCAGAAGGATTCGAGATCGAGCGAATTGAACGCTCAAAATGGGGCATCATTGAGCGCGTATCTGCTAGAAAGCCTGCATGAGTCGACCGGGCCATTACCTCATTACGCATTGTGCATCTTCATCAGAAGGGAACGTATTATGGATGCTCTTACCGGACTGCTGCCGATTGCTCTGTTGCTTGCCTGCCCGGCCATGATGATCTTCTGCTTCTGGGGGATGCGCCGGGGATCGTGCTCGACTGAGTCTCAACCAGCCACTGATGCAGCGCCGGCGCAAGCGTTATCTGCTGCCGAGCAAGCGCGGCTGCTTCAGATCCGGTTGGAGCACCTTCAGACAGAGCAGGCTGCGATTGCCACTCAGCTCGCTCAACTGGCATCGTCTGATCAGACGACAAGAATAGAGCCGGCCGGCCCTGAGCAAGGTTCAGTGGCGTTGGAGGGGGGACGTGCTTAGACGTTGTGCCCCTCGGTCCGTGCGTGGGACGCCTCTGCTCTACCTCTGGTGGCTGTCAATTGCTCTTGGACTTGCGCTCGTTGTCATGCTGATCAGCGCACGATTCTTGGTCGTTTCCGGTCAGGAGACCATCGAATTCGTTGGGACCGATCTCGATGAAGCCCCGGCTGCTGATTTCAGCCTGGTGAACCAGTTCGGAGAGCCGGTATCGCTCAGCGATCAAAGCGGTAAGGTGACCGTTCTCACATTTCTGTACACGAATTGTCC
>JACCZH010000251.1 GCA_013696045.1 Chloroflexia bacterium | reverse complement strand
CCCATACACGACTCGATGCCGCGCCGCTGAATCTCCCTCCCACTAATCACAGTGATCTCCTGATCGATACACCATTGGTGATAGGGCTGCGCGTTCATGAATCCGTGGATCCCGAACTCCACGACGTTTCGGCCATCGACCTGGTCCATCCCCTCCACAATCTGGCGAAATGGCGTGCCGTTGTGCGGGCCATGCTCAAAATTCCGAACATCCAGATGTGCGTCAATGTTGATCACGCCGATCCGCTTGCCAGCATGAGCGCGCGCAAACCCTCGCACCGCTGGTGCGGTGATCGAGTGATCACCTCCAACAATGACCGGAACGAACATATCCGAGTATGTCAGCGATCCAGAGATTGCGTCTTCGATGTGTTGGTGAGCAGCAGTAACGTCCGTCAGGTGACCAGCAATGTCGCCGAGATCACGGACTCTGAGCGACTGGATATCGACGCCCCAATCGGGCGAATAGGTGGTGTTGTACCGAAATGCCATGCGCACCGCTTCAGGCCCACCTGCCGCACCCGACGCGGAAATCGACGCAGACGAATAGGGAGCCCCGATCAAACCCGCATCGATCGTCTCTACGAAATTCCACTCGGTCATCCAGTTGCTGATGCGCACCTCCTGGCTATCCTGCCAGGGAGCCCGCTTCAGCACGGAGGCTGGCTTCAGAAACGGAACTCGATCACTTTGTCCCACAGTTGTTCCTCCAGAGGTGCGGCATCTCAGGTTCAAACTGCATTCTGCTCTTCGTGCTCACAGGGTACATTCAGCCAGCCAGATTTGAACGGCTCAACCTTGTGCTCGTGCGGCACGAAACGGTGTCGCCAGATACATCCATTGTCATTCCCCAGCAAATGCAGAGACACCGAAGTGACGGGTGAAGTCGTCGCCACCTGGTGGATGTCCGTCTCCGGCAGGAGTTCGTAGAGGTCTCCAGGCGACAGTGATCGCTGAATGGACGTTTCGAGAACAGCGGAAAATTCATCGGACCCGGCGTCGATTCTCGTGAAAACCGTTTCGTCCTGTTCGCCTCGATAGAGTCCGACCAATCCCCACGCTAGATGGTCGTGCACAGGGGTCGAAGCGCCTGGCGGCACCACGAGACTGGAAAACGCCAGTCCCCCGTCACCCGATCGGTAGAGCAACCACATCCCGATGCCACTACCCATTCCACTGTTGGGTTTGGACTCCATGAACTCGTCAGGCAACCATTCGGGATTACTGAGCGCCGCATCGAAAAGCGGCGTAACACGCTCAACGATCAACTGGGAATCAACAGCTGTGGTGCGGATGGCGTTTACTGCTTCAATGAACTCCGAAAGCACCGGATGGTTGACGAAATACTCGTCGATTCCCGATGCCGGGGGAGGAACAGGCTGACACATAGACAGATCCTTCATTGAGTACCAATTGCTCGTTTAGCGCAACGTGTTAGAGGGTCGCAACCAGATTGTCGCATGGTGATGGTCGGTCGCCCGGGACGTACTACTCGCCCAGATAGGCTTTGCGTACGGATTCATCTTTTCGCAAATTGTCGGCAGTGTCGCTGAGCACGATCTCGCCGGTCTGCAGGACATAGCCTCGATTCGCCACACTCAGTGCCATCAACGCGTTCTGTTCCACAAGCAGTACGGTGATGCCCCGGCCGTTGATCTCTCTGATGATTCCGAAGATTGTTTCCACAAGAATTGGGGAAAGCCCCATCGAGGGCTCGTCGAGTAGCAAAATCTCCGGCTTGCCCATCAGCGCCCGGCCCATAGCCAGCATCTGCTGTTCACCCCCTGAAAGAGTGCCTGCTTTCTGCGACTGACGTTCCTGCAGCCTCGGAAATAATCCATAAACGCGGTCAAGTTCCTGTGCATCGGGTTTACCGTGGGCGAAAGCGCCCATCTCGAGATTCTCCAGCACCGTCATGCGCGGAAACACACGTCGACCTTCGGGTGACTGGACGACACCAAGTCGCGTGATGTCGTGTGGTGGTGTCTTCTCGATTGACTTGCCGTGAAGCTCGATCGTTCCTTCTCGAGGATGCATGAGCCCGGAGATTGTTCGAAGCGTCGTCGTTTTTCCTGCACCGTTGGAACCGATCAGGGGCACCACCTCTCCCTGATCAACGTTGATGGAGATCCCCTTGAGAGCGTGAATATTGCCGTAGTACGAGTGAACGTTGTCGAGTCTGAGCATGGTCATGGTGAGGTCTCTGCAGTCATTCAGCTATTGCCCATCCGCCTCAATGCTGCCCGTACCGCTAGATCTTGCTTCTGCTTCAGCCGCCGCCTCCGCGCCCGATTTGCCAAGGTACGCCTCGATGACTCGCTGGTCTCGCTGAACAGCACTCGGCGGCCCTTGTGCGATTTTTTCGCCATGGTCGAGCACGACCACGTTGTCGGATATTCCCATGACTACCCGCATGTCATGTTCGATTAAGAGGATCGTGAGATCCAGTTCACCCCGCATCCGATCGATGAACCGCGTCAACTCCGCGGTTTCCTGCGGATTCATGCCGGCGGTTGGCTCATCCAGAAGCAACAATCGCGGCCAGCTGGCAAGAGCTCGTGCAATCTCCAGCCTCCGCTGATCGCCATAGGACATGTTTCGGGCAATCTGATTGCGCTTACCCTGCAGCCCCACGTAATTCAACCACTGTATGGCATTTGAGCGAGCCTCTTGTTCTTCTGCCCGCATGCTATTCAACTTCAGTAAAGCGCCAAGAGGATTCGACCGTAATCGCGTGTGCATGCCGATGAGCACGTTTTCCAACGCGCTCATGTTTGTAAAAAGTCGAATGTTCTGAAAGGTTCGTGAGATGCCGTGCGCTGCCACCTGATCGGGTCTGGCAGACCGAGACGATCCAGAGTGCAGAAT
>JACCZH010000224.1 GCA_013696045.1 Chloroflexia bacterium | reverse complement strand
ACTCTTATCAACGCAGAAGACGATCGACTAATCAGCATTGCAACTCGTTATACGCATTTCCGTATAACTTCACGCGTCAAACCCGCCCACCCCATTCCACCAGTATGTCTATGATGCACTTTAGTGTAATAGCTACACATCGGGAACTGGCCGGGCGGCCATATCGACCGGCACAGCGAAGGGGAACGTGAGCTTGGGACAACGGAATGTTAGTTGACGCGCCCCATGCCGGCGTCGCGGGCTCGGATGATGGCCTCTGCGCGGTCCGCCACTTGCAGCTTGTCGAAAATGATGGAGACGTAGTTCCCCACTGTCTTTGGGCTGAGACCGAGTTGCTGGGCGATGCGCGGGTTGGGATAGCCCTGAGCGATACGTTCCAGGATCTCCCGCTCGCGGACGGTTAGATCTGGAAAGACTGGATCGTGGGTAGTAGGCCGCTGTCCTGACAGGAAGGCGAGGACCCTCTCGGCGACGGCTGGACTGAAGATGGCGCCGCCGCCAGCCACAGTCCGTATGGCCTGGATGATCTCGTCCTCATCGGCATCCTTTAAGACATACCCACGCGCGCCGGCCCGCAGCGCCAGGAACACCGAGTCGTCATCCTCGAACAAGGTGACGACCAGAATGCGCGCGTCAGCGGTTGTGCCCGTAATCTCGCGCGTTGCGACAATGCCGGTCACATCTGGCATCTGCAAATCCATCAGGATGACATCCGGCCGGAGCGCCGCCGCAAGGTCAATCGCCTGCTGTCCGGTCGTTGCCTGCCCCACGATCTCGAAATCGGGCACCGTGTTGAGGATCGCCGTCATGCCCTTACGCACCAGCGGGTGATCGTCCGCGATCAAAATGTGAATCATGCTTTTTGCTCATTCCCCGGAGAGCGGCAGGCGAACGTTGACGCGTGTGCCCGCTCCCGGCGTTGACTCGACGATACAGGCTCCACGGAGCTCCTCCGCCCGCTCTCGCATTGAGTGCAATCCGAGCCCGGCGGGCTTGTCCGGAGAGAAGCCGGCGCCGTTGTCCGAGATCGTCAATTCCATTACGTCGCCAATGAAGAGACGGACGCAACACCGCTCCGCCATCGAGTGCCTCACGACGTTCGTAAGGGCTTCTTCAGTGATGCGGTATATCGCGATTTCGGTCGCGGCAGAGAGCACCGGAAGCGATTGAGGTAAATCGAGATCGACGCTGATCTCTCCACTCCCATATTGTCGTGCCCGCGCCTGGATTGCGGCCAGCAGACCAAATTCGTCAAGAGCCGGCGGGCGCAGGTTGTGAGCGATCTGGCGGATACTGGCGATGGCGGCGCGGAGGTCGGTCCGCATCTCCTGGATCTGAGTTTCGGCCGCGGCATTCCCGGGAACCAGACTTCTCAGCGCACCGGCCTGCATATTCAGCGCCGCCAGCTGCGATCCCAGGCCGTCGTGCAGGTCGCGACGCAATCGCCGGCGCTCCTCCTCACGCGCTTCGACCAGACGTCCCCGCGCCTGCTGCAGGTCGGCGTTGAGCCGAACGGCGTGGGCTGCCACTCCGGCTTGGCGCGCGAGGTCCTCCAGGAGTTTCCGGTCAGCCGGACTGAACGTCTCACCGGGCCCGCGCGGAGCGACGAGCAGCTCTCCGACGGGCTCGTGCTGATACAAGAGGGGTATGCGCGCGACCTCCGTTGTTGAACTGCCAGCGGTCGCCGCAACGGTATGCTCGCTCCCGGAGCGGAGCGCGATCGCCGCGTAGGGGACTTTGAGCGCCTCAGTGATCGTGTCGACGATCGTCGGCAACACGGTCTCCGGAACCAGCGTGTCTTCCAGCCGCCGTCCAAGCCGGGAGATGACCGCGTATGGATCATCACGCTCGCCATACATCAGCCGGTTGACACCGCGTTGGAAACGCTCGCGCAATGGCTGAAACAGGATAGCGACAAGACCGGTCGCAAGCAGTGAAAAGAACAGGTTTCCGCCGGTCTGAAACAGAACACCAAGCCAGCCAACGACGACGACATAGACTCCGACAATGCACGCGGTGAGAGCGATGAAGACCAGAGTTCGATTGATGATCGGGTCAATGTCCCAAAGCCGGTAGCGCAGGACGGCGATGCCGATGGCTATCGGGACCAGCAGGAATGTTCCGAAATATACAAGCGAGCTACCGAGGGCATTTAGCGCCGCTCCGACACCTGGCTGGGTGAATATCGCGAGGCTTTCGGCCGCGCCGGCCGCGATAAACGAGATAAGCGCCACGAGCAGGGCGGAGATCACCCATTTGGTCTGCTGCCTCTGGCTCTGTGTGGACACGTTCCGGTAGCGATGCACCTGTGCGTAAAGCATGGTAAGGGGGAAGACAAAGGCAATCATTCCCAGGGGAAAGGGCCAGGTCGACGAATCTACACGTGTTCCTGAAAATTGCTCGTGCAGGACTAGTTCAACAATCATCACAATGGTTACCAGCCTGGTCCAGCGGGGAACGAAGCGGCCGTCGGGAAAGAGAAAGAACAGCAGGAAGAATGATGCGAAGCCGTAGGTAGATATGATCTCCACCGGAGTACTGAGCCAAGGATGGCGGTCACTGAGCGTGGTTAGGGTGTTTGGCCAGATGGCCCCGAAGGTCACCAGGGTCAGGGAAAAGTACAACGCCACTGGATCGTTGGGTTTTCGGCGCACAATAAGTATGCCCACACCGGTCCAGACGCCAGTGG
The DNA here is from genome assembly GCA_013696045.1 of Chloroflexia bacterium. GTDB lineage: Bacteria > Chloroflexota > Chloroflexia > Thermomicrobiales > CFX8 > JACCZH01. The sequence goes on along the minus strand of JACCZH010000224.1, from coordinate 26,252 downwards.
AGATGATCATCAGACTGAGAACATAGAGGGCGAAGACATTGGTTGAGATTCCGAGCTCATCCAGCCCGACGCGCACGTTATCCTGAGCGGAAAGATCCCAAGCCGATAGCGAGCGGAGATCCGAGTAATAGATCGGCAGGCTTGCCGTCAGGAGCACGAGCGATAGGACGGCCATCAAAAGCCAGCCGAGCTGGACCAGGGCTAGCCGCTTTCCCGACAGACCCGCCTCGCCCGCTCCAGAGGGGCCGGGTGGGGCATCGGTCGTCAGGGATGCGGTCGACCACGCGTTGGCGTTCATGTGAGCCACACCAGGATTTCTGCAATCGATCGAGATCGGTCGATGGATTCTAGCGGCGGAGGGGCATGTGGGGCAATACCTATGTGGACATCCACACAAACGGGAAAGGGCAGATCGAGAGTCTCCGCCCCTTCTGTGTTCTGTCACGCCCCCGGCTGTATGCAGTGGACTTTGTCAAACTCCAGTTTGACCTCACCGTTGCGACCAATGACGCCATGGCCATGATAGAGAAACTTGAGTGACGAACCGTTTGAGCCGGTGGCGGTCGCATGCACCAGGAAGGTGAAGACGAGTGGGTCATCGAAGGAAGTGCCGCTGAACGATATCTTCTCGCGGATAGCGCCCTGGTAGACCGGTCCGGCTTCCGGATCGTGAGGCGCAATGGTGAACGGACCGCTGACGACCCCCGTCAGATACACGTTGCCCGCTCGTGGACCGTCAACGAACTCGGTCACCCTGACATCGTACAGCCTTTCCTCGTGAATCATTCCCTCATATCCGACGCAGCTGGCGATCTCCTCACTCAACGTGAGCGAACTTTCCTCAGAGAACGTGAGCCGGTAGTGGATGACATGCTGAGCTGCCAGGACACTCGGGGCGCTGACAAGCAATGCGGCGAGCACGGCGACAATGGCTATGGTGTGACGAATCATTGGTAGTTCCTTCTTTCGATGACATGTTTCGCTATACTCCGGCTCGTTCCAGGACAAAAACCATGAAACCCAGAAACGCTGCGATGCCACCGACGACGATAGCCGCCATGCTCAGGCGGCCACGTCCCGCCGACACCGAACGCTCACGCCCGACCTGGCCGAGCGCGGCTCCGCCTGCGCCGAGGATGATTGGCAGGCCGCTCCAGAAGGCGACAATCGTGAGGAATCCAAGGATGCTCATGACCAGGCCGGTTCGCTCCGGCCTCCCGGCAGCGCGCGTCTCCGTTGTGCTCTTGGCCCATGGCACCACCAGCCCAAAGACGATCGCTCCGGCAACCAGTGCGATTCCCGCCGTGAAAAGTATCTCGCTTGTTCCTTGTTCTCCAGAGCCAGTGATCGCGCCTAGCACGACGACGATCAATGCCAGCGTTATGCCGGCGGCGCCGATCTTTGCTTCCCGAGACATCGTGTACCTCCTGTACTCTCGCGTCGAATCCGATTCCAATGCTCGGACGATAATGGAGGTATATTCCCGGGCGATAGAGTGCAGGATCATATCCGGACCGGGCAATTTTTCATGCAGCGTGCGGGTGAGGACGATAGTTGCCTGGCCGGGCTTACGTGTCGGCCTCTTGAGTTGTGCTGCGCGCTATCTGCGTGACGACCAGCGCCAGGGCAAAGGCGAAGAGGCTGTAGAGGTAAGCGTCGCTGAACTCGGAGGATTGGGACGCGCCGGCATAGAACGGCAGCAGCGCGTCTGAGGCGGATTCGCGGGAAGACAAGAGCGCGGTGGCCGAGGCCGCGCCGAAGCCGCCACCGACGAAGAAGAGCATGTTATAGATCCCAAGGCCGATACCGGCCGTGCTGCCGGAGACCGCGCGGGTCAGCGTTACCGAGAGGGGAGCACTGATCATCGCCAGGCCAATCCCCAGAAACACGAAGAGTCCGGCTAGCGCAATTGGTGACCAGCCCACGGCGACACTCGTCAAGACCGCGACCACCGCGAGGTTGATCGTCAGTCCGATGCTAACGAGCTTCAAGGCGTCGTAGCGGTCGGCCAGGCGTCCTAATGGACGGCTCAGAAACGTCACCATCACTGCCTGCGGCAGAAGGACAAGCCCGACAACAGCCGTTGAGACAGCGTTTACCTGCTCAAGCAGGAACGGCGCCAGGATGATCGCTCCGATATTCCCTCCCATTGAGAGGAAACCGATCAGGCACAGCAGGACGTAGCGCCGGTTTGCGAGCAGCGAGCGCTCGATAAATGGAAACCGGACGTGGCGTTGCCGGTAAACCGTCGCGGCTATGGCCAGGACAGAGATTCCAAAAGACCCTAGAACGACGGTTGACAGAAGCCCGTTTTCGTCCAGGTTGCCGATGCCAAGCAGAACACCGGCGATCGCCGCGCCGAGGGTTACCCCCCCGAGCCAATCGACCGGTGTGGCGTTGCGCTCCATGTCGCCCGGTAACCGCTTAAGCGATGCTGGAATGAGTAGCAACAGGACCGCGCTCACAAGGAAGACCAATCGCCAGGAGCCGAACTGGGTGATTGCGCCTCCCAGGGTTGGACCTATGGCCTGGCCGGCGCCAACACACGCGCCGATGAGACCCATGGCGGCGCCCCGGCGGTCGCCGGGAATCGTGCGTGTGATCATCGCAATGCCCAGGCTTGGGATGGCGGCTGAGCCAACCGCCTGCCCTACCCTGCATAGTAGTAATAGCCAAAAGTCCGGCGCGATGCCGGCCAGGAGGGACGACGCTCCGAACACCACCATGCCGATAATAAACATGCGACGCAGGCCGTAACGGTCTCCGAGCCGTCCATAGAACGGCGTCGCGATTCCGAACATCAGCGAATACAGGGTTGCCAGCCAGCCGACGCGGGCCGGGCCTGCGTCGAAGAAGTCACCGATCGTCGGCAGGGCAACGTTGACCATCGTCGTGTTGGTAACGCTGACGAAGACCGTCGCGGCGATGATCCAGACTATCCAGCCTTCCCTACGGGTCTTTTCGGCGGACATGCTAACAGCCGTTGCCGGTGTCTGCTGTTTCACGAAGCGGCAAGCAGGGGAAAGAGCAGTCGCTCCCAGTGACTGTGCACAGCTTCGCGCAGGGCTGGGGCGACAATGATGCGAATCAATCTACGGTGTTCCTCATACTTCTTGAAATCATCGTCACTTGCGCCAGACACATCGCGCCAGGTCATCAACGGTGAAAAACCAACCGGTGGCGTCTCGAATTGTACCCAGACATCGGTGCTCCACCGTTCGGGCTTGGGAATGTCAATGAGAATGTCGGCGTCGCCAACCTCCAGGCTGATCTCGTTGCGAAGTGTCCGGACCATGGCGAGCTCCACACTGCGCCGGCGGGATTGATCCTGAAAGAGTGTGCCAAGGTACTGATAGAGCTCGCCGGCGCGCGCGCTGACCTCGACGGCCCGTTTGTAGAGATCGCGGGCCTGGAGACGCTGAACGAGCGCAATGGTGGTCGCTGGCACGTCGGGTTGGGAGAGGCGCGCAAGGAGCGAGGTGTCAGTGTGCTGGGTTAGTTCTTCCGCGGGCATTCCCGCAAGCACGGCGTCTTGAACGGCGCGCAACAGCATCGCCATGCAGGCGCGGTTGGTGTGATGCCAGTAGACGTTGTCGAACATTTCCTGGCGCGCGTTGATCAGCGAATGTAGCGGCGAGATGCCTTTGTTGCCGTCGATGCCGACACGTAATGTGCCCTCTACGTCAACGACCCGGAGGGCGTCGAGCAATCTGGATGTGTCGACACCACCGTATGGCACATGGCAAGCCCGCGCGTCGCGCGGCAGATAATCGAGCTTGTCCACGTCGAGTGGCCCGCTGAGTAAGCCGCGCACCAGGAGGTCGCCGGGTGACATGCGTGTGATATCAGGCTCGATAAGCCGGCCGGCTCGCGCTGGGTCAACCCGCCAATCCTCACGGAGAATGTCCGCAATGTCCCCGGTAAGGATGAGTTGGCGTCCAACCTCCTCATGACTGGGCACGGGCGAGCCAAGCTCCTCGATGGCGTGGCTGAACGGGTAGTGGCCGATGTCATGCAACAGGGCGGCGGCGATGGCGGTGCGGGCCGTTTGGTCGTCAATTGGCGCGCCGCGTTCGGTTAAACGGACGAGAGCATCGCCCATAAGGTGCATGACACCGAGCGAGTGCTCGAAACGGGTGTGTCGCGCGCCTGGCCAGACCTTCGAGACGAACCCGAGCTGCTGGATTCCCTCGAGCCGCAGAAATGCAGGGGTCGCGAGGATTCTGGCCGCTTCGGCGGGCAGCGGCATCAGATCGTAGAGGCTGTCCCTCACGATTGTCCCTGTTGTTAAACCGAACATCTCTCGTTTCGACATCCGGGAAGTGTACATCCATGGTTGCGGGAGGAATGACGAACGATTGTGGTTCGTACGGGTGGCCGGTTCGGTCACCCGCGGGCCGGAGGTCCGATTGTGGCCGACCAACGTGGCGTTGTGGCGAAGGCCGATGGTTGCGTCTCGCCAACTGGGGCGGCCGGTCCGGTCGCCCGTACGAAGGGAGAGATCCCGGGAGAAATGAGTGAGGCTGCACTATACTCAGGGTGGATGGACGATTGATGGTTCTTGAGGATGGGGCGGGTTGTGGCGGTCTTGAGCTCAGTAATGTACAAGATGGCTGAAAGCGAACGGGCCAGCCGCTTTTTCCACGGATCGCTCACCAGGCCGCTGGTGCAACGTTTTGTGGCCGGCGAAGACGTTGGCAGTGTCATATCCGAGGCGAAAGATCTCAACGCGAGCGGCATGGAAGTCTCGCTTGATCTGCTCGGCGAGAATGTGCGTGACGTCATGCAGGCTACCGCTTACACCGATGCCTATATCGACATTCTGAAGCGCATTGAACAGGACGGCGTGCGCGGCAACATTTCCGTGAAGCTCACAATGATTGGGCTTGATATCTCCGACGCATGCGCGGTGGGCAACATCGAGAAGATCGTCAGCGCCGCCGATGAGTGTGGTAATTTTGTGCGTATCGACATGGAGGGCTCGGCTTATACCGAGCGGACGCTGGCCATTTTCCGGGAGATTCACTGCCGCCACCCGCAGGCGGTCGGGATCGTATTGCAATCGTATCTCTACCGCACTGACGGAGATGTCGAGGAGATGATCGAGCGCCAGGCACGGGTGCGGATTGTCAAAGGCGCCTACAAGGAGCCCGACACTATCGCCTACCCGCGCAAGCAGGAGGTTGACACTGCCTATCGCCGCCATGTAAAGCGCCTGCTGGACGCGGCCAATTATCCGGCCATTGCGACACAGGATCTGGAGATGGTGCAGCTGGCCAAAAACCATGCGGCCCGCCATGACATCGACACATCCCGCTACGAGTTTCAGATGATGTATGGGATCGGACGCTCGTTGCAATCCGAGTTGGCAGCCGAGGGCTATACGGTGCGGATTTACGTGCCGTTTGGCGAGGAGTGGTTCCCGTACTTCACACGCCGCCTGGCCGAGCGTCCGGCCAACATGTTGTTTCTGGCGCGCAGCCTGGTGAAACGTTAGATTGATTACTGAGCCGGTGACTGTTTCCACAGACCAACTTTTGGATCAGGTTGATGTTGCTCGTGAGCGTGTCTTTGGGCTGTCCGGGTTTCGCCCCGGCCAGCTAGACGCTATCGGGACGATTCTTGCCGGGCGTGACCTTCTGGCAGTCATGCCGACTGGAGCGGGCAAGAGTCTCTGTTTTCAGGCTCCCGCAGTAGTTCATGACGGCTTAACACTGGTGGTTTCGCCGTTGATTGCGTTGATGAAGGATCAGGTGGACGCCTTGCGGGCGCGTGACGTGCGGGCGGCCTTTCTGGCGAGCGGCCAGACATCCGCCGAGCGCCAGACGGTGCTGCGTGATGTCCAGCAGGGGCAGGTTGACCTGCTGTATGTTTCGCCTGAGCGGTTGCGCGATCAGACGTTTATGAATCTGATTGTGCGCTCCAATGTCTGGCTGGTTGCGGTTGACGAGGCGCATTGTATTTCGACCTGGGGCAGCGATTTCCGGCCGGACTATCTGCGCATTCCGGACGCTATTGAGCGTCTACCCTCGCGTCCGGTTATCGCCGCGTTCACCGCCACGGCCACACCAAGAGTGCAGACCGATCTGGCCCAGAAGCTCGGCCTTCAGGATCCCGGCCGGGTGCTGGCTGGCTTCGACCGGCCCAATCTCCGTTTTCTGGTGAAGCTCTGCGGCAGTCCGTCGGCGCGTCTGGGTGAGCTGGCGCGGCAGGTGCGCCAACGGCCCGGAAGTGGCATTGTCTACGCCGGCACGCGCAGGGCCACAGAGGAACAGGCTGAGTATCTGTCAAGCCACGCAAGATCCGCCCTGCCCTATCACGCCGGCCTGGGTCACGAGGAGCGGACACAAGCGCAGGAAGCGTGGATGTCGGGCGAGGTGGACGTCATCTGCGCGACGAATGCCTTTGGCCTGGGAATCGACAAGCCCGATGTGCGCTTTGTGATACATACTAACCTGCCCTCTTCGCCGGACGCCTATTATCAGGAGGCCGGCCGTGGCGGACGCGATGGACAGCCGTCGGACGCGCTCATGCTCTTCTGCCAGAGCGACCGTGGCTTGCAAGAGTGGATGATCGGCCAGGACCTCCCGAACGTCCAGGTTCTGCAACGCATCCTCACTTTCGCAAATAGATCCGAGGGCGTGATTGCGTTTGACGACGCGGCCCCGGCACTGAACATTTCAAACACCACCCTCAGAGTTGGGCTGCAATCGCTGGCCGAGTCCGAAGCGATCGAGCTTGGCGCACGTGCGAGTAACGAGCAAGAAGTGACAGCCAACGTCACCCGGCTCGGGCGCTCGCACATCAGCGCGATCGAGAGGGCTCTGGCCAAGCAACGCGCCTGGAGGATCGAGCAACTCGATGAGGTTGAGGGTTATGTCCACTCTGGCAGTTGCCGGCGCGAATATCTGCTGAGCTATTTCGGTGACCCCAGCGCCGCGCCGCGTGGCGACGAGGGCTGTTGTGACCGCTGCGCCCGGCCCGGCTCGCGTTCGGTAGGTGATTCAGCCCGGCAGGCGAAAGCGGCCAAGCTCAGGACACCACGCCAGCTCTCGGCGGCGCGGGCCGAGCTGCGCGATGCCCTGGTCGAAACCGGCTCGGTGCGGGCGGCGGCCTTTCAGGTGGGACAGGAGATAAAGAAGGTAGCCGAAATTGCGCGCGACATGGTCTCCAAGGGCGTGCTGGAGATCGGCGCGCTGGTGCCGTTTGAGGTGCAGGAGGAGCTTGCCCAGGCGTGCCGGGAGATGGATGAGGCCGGGATTGACTACCGGCGTCCGCGTCCCGGCTACCTGCAATCTGCGATGCGCTTCTGCCCAGCCGGAACGAGCTGGGACCACCTTGCGCTGTACCTGGCGTTCGTGCGTCGCAAAGAGGCGCTGGAGGAACTCGGGGACGTTGAGTTGGAGCCGCTGCCGGTTGCCGAGCCGCGTCGCGCGCCGGTGGCGACTGGAAGCACATCGTGGGAATCATCCCTTGAGCTCTTTCTCTCCGGGATGTCGATTCCCGAGGTTGCCAATGAGCGCGGCTTCAAACCGGTAACGATTGAGAATCATCTCGTCGAGGCGATCAAAGCCTCCAAACTTGAGCTGGATAAGCTGGTGGACACTGGCACCGAAGCGCTTATCCGCCAGGCAATCGAGCAAACACCACCGTCGGCTACTCCCTTGCGCGACATCCGCGAACGTGCTGTGAAGATCGCCGGACGGGACATCCCCTATCTGGCAATCAACGCCGTTCACGCGACAACAGACGAACCGGAGACGCACCAGGAGCTGGTGCAACTCTTCAAGCGCAAAGCTCGCGCCGAAGCGTTGCGCGCCGACCGTGAGGAGTCTGGTCAGGATTGGCCGGAGAGCTGGGACGCCGAATACCGCCGCATCCTTGAGCGGATTGCCGAGCTTGAAGGATAAGGCCGCTTGTCGCCCATTAATCCCCTATGTCCATGATCTCGCCCTCATTGCGACAGCGCCACCTTGTTGACGATCTCCGTATCCGCGCAATGTATTGCGCGGCTACGGAAAAGAAGATGCACCCGATCATCGAATTAGGGGCAATTTAGGAGTTTTGTACGTTCTCGACGCTGGGCGCGCTGTCATACGATGCTAGGGCTCCGTATGGGAGCGCAACGCAGCGTTGGAGAACGTCTATGACCCTGGAGCGCATATCTCCGTCAGTGCCGACAAGGAGTGGGCCGGCGATACTGCCGCGCCCTGGAGTTGAGGTGTGGCTGCACACCACAAATCTCGTGCTCATTTTTGCTCTGGCCCTGATGACAGCGGTCGGAGGCGTCGTCCAGCTACAGACCGCGCTGCTGGCGGCCAGCGCGGGGGCGACGGCGGTTTTGCTGCGCATGGCTGCGCTGCGCACTGACGAACCACGAATGCGGGCAAGTTGGAACTGGTTCGCCGTCACGTTGTTTTTCTGGGGAGGCTATTGCGCGGTGGTCTCGGTGACCGGCGAGCGCATGGCCGCTTCGTTCTCCGATTTTGGTGACATTTCACGCTACTTCAGGATGGCGGCGTACCTGAGCGGTGTCGTCGCGCTATGGTTTTGCGTGAGCGTCCCCCGCCGGCTCCTGGCGCGTCTCTTTCTGGATACCGGACTCGTGCTGGCCGGCGTTATTGTGATGGTCAGGGTGCTGCTGCCACACAGCTCTATCCATGTGTTGGGTAGCGATCTGACGAATCCGCTTGCGTATATGTGGCTGGTGGATCTGGCGGCGCTCTCGCTGGTCCTCTTGTCGTTGGTTACTCTACCGCACGGAGCGCCGTTGCCCGCCCAGTTTGCCTACGTCAGCATCGCGCTGGCACTTATGTGTATCGGTCATGCAGGCACGGCGCTTGCGGCCCTGCAACTCGCGCCCGCTCGACCGGGTTGGGTCTATCCGTTCTTCGGCGCCTCGAGCGTTACCCTGAGCCTGATGGCTTACCGGTGCATTCGAGGAAAGCGCACAGTCACCGTCTATCAGACAGCCGTGTTAGCCGTGCCAAACCCGGTTACGCATAGCGCGTGGTTCTATCTCGGACACGCGATTGTGCCGTATTCGATTGCCATGGGCGCCGCGATGCTGCTTTTTACCGGGGCGCTGGACGCCGGGCCGGAAGGGCTGAACCAGCAAGCAGCGTTTGCCGGAGCGGCCGGTTTTGTGGTCCTGGCCGGTTTTCGACACATCATTAGCTACAACGAGAATCGTGATCTGTATGTCAACCTCACTGAATTGAATCGTGGACTTGAAGAGCAGGTTGCGCAACGCACGATCGAGTTATCTCGTCGTAACCAGGAGCTGGAAGCTGTACATCAGGTTGCACTGGTGTCGGCGGCGTCGCTGGATTTGACCCGTATTCTGCAGGCGGTGGCTGAACAGCTGGCCCAGGCTGTTGACGCATCGCGTTGCGTTATCTTTGAACGCGCTTCTGATGATGAGCCGTTGAACCTGGCTGCGTTCTTTCAGGGTACCGATGGACTGACGGCGACGCAACCAGAACAACCGCCGGGCGCTCTGGGTGATGCTCGACACTTCCTCTTTGAGCCGGCGGGTCAGCGCACATTGTCGATTCAACGCAAGTGGTTGGACGCTGACTCCAGCACGGCCCGGCTCCTGGATTTCCACCAGGCTGAGGTCGCGATGCTGGTTCCGCTGGTGGCGGGCGAGCAGACGATCGGGGTCGCTGAGATCTACCGGGCCCAGGCGCGCCCGTTTAGCGAGCATGAGGTGTCGCTCGCCGAGGCGATTACGACCCAGGGCGCGTTGGCGGCCGAGAATGCGCGTGCCTACGACACGGCTCGCTTTGCCGCCAACCACGATCCCGTGACCGGTTTGCTAAACCACCGGGCATTACATGACGAGCTCACGCGGCTTTTTGAACGGGCGACGCGCCGCAAAACCCGGCTAACGGTGCTGATGATGGACCTCAACCTGTTCAAGGAGTTTAACGATCGCTACGGGCACCAGGCGGGCGACCGCGTGCTGGATGACATCGGCCAGGCGATCAAACAGTCGATGCCGACCAATGCCGTCGTTGCGCGCTACGGCGGAGACGAGTTCACGGTGGGAATCCCTGATTGTCCGCCCGAGACCACGCAGATCTTTATAGCTGCCATTCGTGAGAGGGTGGACGCGGTGCAGGAGAAGCACGGCTTGGTGGGCGAAGGGTTCGGGGTGTCGATCGGCGTTGCGTCGTATCCCGAGGAGGGCACGGAACTTGCCGAGATCATCGCTCGGGCCGACCAGTCCATGTATGAGGATAAGTGGCGTCTCAAGGGTGCTGTTGACCGCCGGAGAGATTCGCCCCTGCGCATCGCGCCGTTCTAGAATCGTCACTTCTCTGATAGCCTTAACACATTAGTGGCAAGGCACCTTGGGGTGGAGACAGATGGAACGGTTGCGACGCCGGTTACTGGTATTCTCGCGCCTGTTCAGGCGGGACGCCGGGTTGCTCGCGAAACGCGCCGCCAGCGAATTCATCGATGACCGCTGCACCCAGATGGCGGCCAGCATCTCTTACTGGGTATTTTTCTCGATCTTCCCGCTGGCCATTTTTCTGGTGACGATTTTTGGCCAGTTTCTGCGTGATGACAATCTGCGCCTGCGAGTATTGAATAATCTGACACGCGTGCTGCCGCTTGCCGGCCAGGGGCGGCTGCAGCTGGAGGAGGCGCTGGCCGGCGTTTCCACCGATCTCAGCCTGCTGGGCCTCGTCAGCGTTGTCGGACTGGTCTGGGCGGCCAGCTCGATGATGACGGCCATTCGCATCTCAATCAATGTGGCCTGGGATCATGGTTACAGCCGCCCCCCGGTGCGCGGCAAGCTGGTCGACATCCTCATGGTGTTTGTCGTGAGCATGCTGGTTGCCTTGTCGCTGGCGGTCACGACAATTTATCGTTTCGGTGTCGAAGCCGCTGAGATGGTCTCGGTCATCCCGCTCGAATCGGTCTGGTGGTTCTTGGGGATACTCCTGCCGTTCGTCGTCTCGTTCACGATCTTCACGTTGCTCTACAAGTTTGTGCCGGTGATCGACGTGCGCTTTTCCGAGGTGTGGCCCGGTTCGCTGATTGCCGCGTTGTTGTTTGAGCTGACGAAGCATGGCTTTGCCTTCTATGTGACCAATTTCAGCAACTACAACGCCATTTACGGCGGACTTAGTGCGATAATCGTATTCCTGCTCTTCGTCTACCTCACTGCCAACATCCTGCTCTTTGGGGCTGAGATCGCCGCGGAGTGGCCACGGGTACGGGCCGGCCACTATTATGTGATCAAGGATGCCGAGCACGAGGATGATGACGATGACCGATCGAACTGGGAGCGCGTTCGATCCCTGGCGGGCAGTCTGTTCTTCCTCAATCCCGAGCAACGGGACTCCAAGGACCGTCCGCGTCGCGAGCCGGGCGGCAGGAAGCCGAGTTAATCGAGCTGGTTCTCGCGCATGACAATATGTCGCGTCGAATCAGGGATGCAGTGCACTGCCTCGCGCAGGAAGACTGGATAGAGCACGATCTCATCTTCTAGCTTGTTGAGGTCGTGCCACCTGCAAAGACACGACATGTCTCCCTCTTGAAAGTGATGAGTCGTATCCTGATTGTGCAGCGGCGAGTCCTCCAGGAGGTGGACCAGATAGTACATAGCAATCTCCTGGAAGTGGAAGTTATCGAGTGTGAAAAAGGTTTCAGCGATCCAGAGCAAGCGCTCGACCAGAACCTCTTCGCCCAATTCTTCCCGCATCTCGCGCCGCAGCGACTCTTCGGATGTTTCAAGCAGCTCGGCGCGACCTCCTGGCGGGAACCAGAACTCCGGATTGGAGCCCATCTGGTTGAGCAGCACCTTGCCGTTCTCGATGATGATCGCGGCCACCCGGTAGTTGAACCGCACGTTGCCGTGGTCGAACGTGATCATCGTCACGGTGCTTCCTCCATCAATCGAAATCGGCCGGCCAATCAGGGTTGCGCTGATGCTCGAAGAGACGCGCAATCTGGGCGTACGTCACTCGTCCAACAGAGAGCTCGGGAAGGCTATCTTCTGGGAAGAAGGCGGCATCAGTCGTCTCGATGCTGGTGGCCGGCGTGCCGCCGATCAGATCGCAGAGGAAGAAAAGCTTGTACGCGTGATGACGGGAAGGAGGATGACCGTGTTTGCGGCGATCCCAGACGGCCAGCAGCTTGACGGCACGGGTCTCGTAGCCCGATTCTTCGCGGACCTCGCGCACTGTGGCCTCGGAGGCGGATTCATTAACGTCCGCCCAACCGCCCGGCAGCGTCCAGAGACCGTCCAGCCGCTCTCTGACGAGCAGGATCTGGCTGTCACGGAAGACAACCCCGCGCACATCGACCTTGGGTGTTGCGTGCCCGGTTTCGGTTTTCAGGATTTCCAGCGCGACGTCCGGTTCCAGGCCGCTATGCTGGGCCAGAATCTGGGCCGAGATCTCGCGGATCTGCTTGTAGCGCTCAATGTCGAAGGGATCTTGCGCGTAGGTCAGGCCGGTCTGCGCGACGGCCTGCAACTCGCGGGACCATTCAAGCCAGCGGGGCTCCATGTGCCAGCCTCCGTCACACTCTGGCGAAACAAAGACGCCAAGGCTATCACATCGACTAGCCTGTGCCTGTTTGCTGGTTGTAGTTTCGAATGAGCATTCCGGTGGCGGGCTGCATACCCAGCCGCTCGTAGAACGGCTGAACGCCGGCGTCGCAGAGCAGGTCGATCATGTAGAGATGCTGTAGCTTGTCCAGCATCCGGCGCACAAGATCGGAGCCGATGTTCCGTCCCTGGTACGGTTGCAGGACTTCAAGTAGCGGGATGTAGGCGCTCAGGACGCCATCACTGATGGCGGTGATGTAGCCGACAATCTGCGTCGTCTCGTCGTCTATGGCCAGGACAACCTCGGCGCTATTCTGGAGCAGCCGCAGGTGCGTTTCTGGGGTCGGGTGCGCCGGCCAACCCCAGTCGACGAAGAAGCCCGTGAGCTGAGATGCGTCAATGTCATCGACCGTGTCGGTATAGACGATCATTGATCCTCCCCTCATTGCGTCACCCGGTTAGCTCAGGCATAAAGCCGGTTGGGTCTACCAATGGACCTTCGATGACGATTACGAGCATACCGTCATCCGTGCCGGATTCATGCCACTCACTGGCCTCCCAGAAAGCAGCCTGACCCGCCTCAATTGGACCGCGCTGCTCATCCTCACCGCGCGCCCAGCCCGAGCCCTGAACAACCATGAAGAGTTGGTTCGAAGACGCCTGGTGGAAGCCGACAACGCCGTGTGCGTCGAGGTACATGCAGTCGACGCTGGTCTTGCCGTCTAGCCGCGCGATACGCGCCATGAAGAGGTTCTGGCTGTCGTATTGTGTAATCTGTTTCGTGACCTCACGGTCGAAGCGATAGAGCTTCACGGCCTGTCCTCTCGGTCACACTCGCGTCGCCTTGATCGAGAACATAAGCGGCAGCGACGGGATGTCGTAGGGTAGCTTGTAGTAGCCGCCGCCAGCCTCGACGACGAAGGGGAATGGCTTCCACGGGATGACCTGGTGCTCGTGCAGGAAGTCGATACGCAGGCCGGCGTCGATCAGCGATGTCACGATCTCGCCCAGTGGGTGGTTCCACTCGTGGGTGACGGTGTTCTGGACCTCGGCGTGCTCGTCGGCATAGGTGCCGGGCGCGTCAAAGACCAGCGGCTCGTCGCCGGTAAAATACGGGTAGGTCCACTCGACACGAGTCTTATCAGCGTTCGTCTCGAAGCCCCACATGAAGCTGTGACCCTCGACAATGTAGAACGTGCCGCCGGGCTTGAGATAGCGGGCGACGATCTCTGCCCAGGCTTTGATGTCCGGCAGCCAGCAGAGTACGCCGTAGGAGGTGAAGACGATGTCAAACTTCTCGTTTAACACGTCAGGCAGATCGTAGAGGTTGGAGTGGATGAAGCGCGCCTCGACACCGGTCTCGGCGCTGAGCGACCGGGCCAGCTCAATCGCAGGCTCGGAGTAGTCCATGGCTGTAACCTTCGCGCCCAGCCGCGCCCAGGAGAGCGAGTCCAACCCAAAATGGCATTGCAGGTGCAGCAGCGATTTGCCGCTCACATCGCCGAGCTCTTCCAGCTCGATGCTCTGCAGGGCAACGCCGCCGGATCGAAAGAGCTCCACCCGGTACATGTCCGACCCGGCGTGGATTGGCACCAGTTCGTCCCAACGGACTCGGTTGATCTCCATGTGCTCGCGCATTGCCGCCTCGATCTACTGATACTTAACGCCGGTAGCGAACTCGACCGCTCCCAAACTGCGAGCTAAGGATTGAGACGCAAGGTTGTCGATAGCATGGGTGTAATACGGAATCATACCGGCCCGCAACACATCTGCCACCCAGGCGGCTGTCGCCTGTCGCGCATATCCCCGACCGCGAAACTCGGGAAGTGTATCAACTCGAATGGTAGCGGCAACCCCATTCACACCGGCGGTCCATGCTTCGCAGGCGACGACGCCGTCAACAAGAATCCCCCAACGTCCGTCGCGAAGGATAGCTTCCGGCTCGTCTTGTAACTCCGGCGCTCGGTCGAAATAATAGGTTGTTCGTGGCAGGACGAGCTTACTGTCTAATATGGCTTTCACCGTCTCAGGATTGTTGATAGCATGCTCAACGCTGAGCTCGAGGATGCTAGTTCGCACCGCCTCGGGCAGATCGTCCCTTAAAAAGGCGGTGTGGCCCGCGGAGTGCCGGTAGAACGTGACTCTGGGAACGTCTTTGCCAGCCCCTGAGCGCCCGACAACCCCGTTGATGGGTGTCGTCTCATGCTCCAGCTGAAAAAGCACGACAATGTGCCCTGGGGCGTCCATCGCGCTCGCCTTTCGGATATCTTAGCCACGATCCTCGTTCGGGTGGACGAGCAACAGTGGCAGGCGAGAGATATGCAGGACAGCCTCAGCGGTTGAGCCGAGCAAGGTCTGGGCGCCGCCGTCGCGGCCATGCGTAGGCATGGCGATCATCGACGCGTTCGCCTCGGTGGCTGCTAATGCGATCTGCTCGGCGGGCGGCCCTTCACGGACCTCCCAGGTTGTAATGAATCCGCGTCCTGTTAGTGTTTCGGCTATTTCCTGAAGGTGAGTTGAGCGCTCTTCGCGCGCGGCCTCCAGATAGTCGCCCACCAGACCCTGCCGGGCGATCCGCGAACCGGCGCTCTCGTTGTCGATGACGTGCACAAGGTGCAGCGATGGGGAGAGCTCGCCCAGGATGCTGGTTGTTGCCGTCAACGCTGCTTCGCTGAACTCCGAGCCATCGAGAGGCAGGACGACGCGGGTAACATCTGGCATGGACTGAGTTCCGCCATCACTGCGGGTTGGGACAATGACCATCGGGCAGGCGAGATGGTGGATGAGCCGGAACGTGTGCCGGCCGGCCGAACCTTCGTCAGGAACGGCTTCACCATGGCTGGCAATGACCACGATTGGATTTTCGACCGAGTCAATGAACTCAATCAGCATGTTGGTTGGCCGGCCGACGCTGACATGCGCGTGCACATCATCGCCTTCGAGCGCGTCAATGAGGCTGGTGAGATAGATGCGCCGGTCTTCAACCCAGGCGCCGATCTCGCTGTCGCTCTGATCGACACCGGTGTTGAGCCAGCTCGCGAATTCGCCAGAGACGGCTACGACCGATGTTAGCATCAGCGGCGCGTTGCTGCGCCTGGCCAGCAGTATGGCAAACGGGATAGCGCTCTCGGCGGCCGGCGACCCATCCAGAGGCACGACGATAGTTGAGCTCATATGTTATTTGCCTTCCATGGGTGAATAATGTGTCTCACTGTGGACTATCGTAAAGGATCAGGAGTGGGCTCTGTTGCCCTCGCGCGAGGAACCGGTCAGGTTTTCAATCTCGTCGGACAGCGCCTCAAGATCGTCAGAAAGCTCCTCCGCGTCCTTCGGGTCAAGTACACCAAGTGCTCTGGTGAGATTGCGAGTGAGACGACGAACCTTCTCGATGTGTGCGTTACCCTGACCGTCCACCGGGGTAGACCCCTGATAGGTTGCAAGGGTGTTGCGAGCTTCGTCCAGCGAGGTCGTGTCGCGCAGGGCGCGGGCGGCGGCGTCGAGGTCAGACGGTTGAAGCGTGCCGCTCAATAGTCCTTCGGCGAGCTCGTCCTGGATATCGTCTGGCAGAGCCTGGACGGCGCGGGTCTGCTTTTCGCTCACGATGCCTTGCCGCAGAGCGTCCTGAATCCTGGGCGAGAGTTTCTCGGTGCCAAGGAGCTGAAAGAGGCGGCTGCGACGGATGCCCACCGCCTGGGCGACCTGTTCCCAGGGCGCGTCCTGCATTCTGGTCTTGAGCGCCCTCAGGGCGTGTGCCCGGTCGAGCGCGTTCAGGTCTTCGCGGACGATGTTTTCCATAAGTTGCTGCAACAGGCGGCGGTCCTCAGGCACGTCGCGCACGATGGCTGGAATTGACTCCAGCCCGGCTTGACGGGCGGCCCGCCAGCGGCGCTCGCCGTGCACGACGATATAGACGTCTCGCTCCGCCAGATAGCGCACGGCAATAGGTTGCAAGATGCCCTCGGAGCGGATCGAGCTGGCCAGCTCGTCCAGGCGTTCCGGGTCGAATTCGCGCCGGGGCTGCTCGGGATCAGGCTCGATGCGGTCGAGCTGGATCTGTTTGGCCTCGGTGAGTTCGCTGACGCCCACCGCCTGCCGCCGGGTGTCGGCGAAGAGGTCGTCGACGCTGAAGCGCTTACGACGCTCGCCACGGCTAGACATGCGCGGCCTCGGACGCATGGTTGGTCAGCAGCGCGTCAGCCACCCCACGATAAGCGGTTGAGAGTGACGAGCGCGGCATGTACTCAAGAATCGAGGTGTGTTCGGCGATTGACTCGGCGCTTTTGACCGAAAGCGGGATGGAGGGCAGCATCGGGACCTCCGGAAACTCAACTCGCAGGGTCTCCAACATGTCGATCGCCAGCCGGGATGAGTGATGCACTTTGGTAGGCAGGAAGCCGACAACACGCAATCTGGGGTTGAGCCGGCGTACCTTGGAAATGGTTTCGAAGAGCCTGCGCAACACCATCAGCGAGAGCGGGTGCGGCTCGATAGGCACCACCAGGTCGTCCGACGCCACCAGGATGTTGATGCTGAGAATGTTGAGCGCCGGTGGCGCGTCGATCAGTACAAAATCGAAGCCTCCGAGAACATCCTGAATGACCTTCTCCCCTAGCCTGCGCTCACGCTCAAGGACATTCAGCAGCTCGAGCTCGGCGGCGGCCAGATCGGGATGACTTGGGGCGATGGAGAGTCCACGGATGCGGGTTGGCAAAATAATCTCGGGCAGGGCCACGTCGTCATCGACCAGCAGATCGTAGACGGAGAGGTCCAGGTTGGCGATATCAACGCCCAGCGCCATCGTCAGGCTGGCTTGCGGGTCTACATCAATGGCAAGCACGCGTTGACCGCGCTCGGCCAGCGCCGCCGCAACATTCAATGTGCTGGTGGTTTTGGCAGTGCCGCCTTTTTGGTTAAAGAAGGCCACAATCTGCGCCATGAACTGTCCGTCCGGGAATGTGTACGTACGAAACGCCGATCACAGTATAGCGAATCGGCCCGCACGGGGTCGAGAACTGTCGCGAGTCGGACGCTTGATCTTACTCGGTGGCCACAGCCGCGCGCAGGGTCGTCGCGTTGTCGGCCAATAGCGCGCGGATCGAGTCCAGGGTATCCAGGACGGCCAGCAGATCGTCGCCCTCGAAATAACGCACGCCGTCGGCCAGCTCGCCGCATTGGTCGAGCAGGTTCGCAAGCCGGTTCCGGGTTTTCTTTTCAAGGTCGAAGTGTGCCTGGGCGTTCACGGGTGTCTCCTTTGCTCCATGCGATGCGTGTGGCGACAGGCCCATCGATTCGGCCCTGTATCTAACAATCCGCCGTCTGTAACGATACACTCCAAAGTGAGAATGGGCAGTATGGGCCATGACCCGGGAGGAAGAACGATTTGCCGGCGCTGCCGCGTGAGTTTGCGGATCGGTATCAGGTTCGCTCGCCGATAGGCGAGGGGGCGTTTTCGGTAACCTACCGCGCTGTTGATAGTGCCCTGCAACGCGATGTAGCCGTCAAGGTGCTGCGCGAGCAGTATGCCGCGCACGAGGGGTTTGATTCGCGTTTCGAACGTGAGGCACGGGCGGCGGCCAGGATTAGCCACCCCAATGTGATCTCGGTCTACGACTACGGGCGTCAGGGCACGCTGCCGTACATCGTCATGCAGTTTGTGGATGGCCCGAATCTCAAGGAGTATGTCCGCGAAGAAGGGCCGCTTACCACCGAAGAGGCAATCAATGTCGCCCGGCAGATTCTCGACGGGCTGGCCGCCATCCACGACGAGGACATCATCCATCGCGACGTGAAGCCCCAGAATGTTCTGATCGACGAGGGTATGCAGGCCAAGATCACCGATTTTGGCGTGGCCTTCGTCACGCTCGATCCGGGCTTGACCGAAACCGGCATGGCTGTGGGCACCGCGGCATATATGGCGCCAGAGCAGGCGTCAGGCGACGCGGTTGGTCCTCCAGCCGACCTGTACGCGGTTGGCGTGATCCTGTATGAGCTCTTGACCGGCCTTCTGCCTTTTCCAGGCGAAAATCCCGTGCAGGTGATGTACCGGCATGTCAATGAAATGCCGAAGCCACCGCGTTCGCTCAACCGGGGTGTGCCCCTGTCGGTTGAAGCGGTGGTGTTGCGGGCACTGGCGAAAGACCCGGGCGACCGGTACCCAGACGCTCGGACGATGCGCAACGCGCTCATGAGCCCGGACAGCGCGGCCGCGGATACGGCCATGGCTCAAGCTGTGCCTCCAGCTGCGATCACAGATACCGATCAGCAACGGTATGTCTCGCCGGCGCCACAGCCGAGGGTGGCCCAACCACGCCGCCGCCGCGTGGCTCCCTCACCTCCACCCAGCCGCTGGCCGGTTGTTTTACTTGTGCTGATCATCGCAGGGTTGATCGCAATTCTGTGGCTATTGGTGCAATCGCAGGGTTTCGCGGGCGTCAGTGGCAATGCTGATCCCACGCCAACTGAGCAGAGTGCGGTCATGGGTGGGGCTGATTTCACGCCGGCTGTGGCGGTTGGGCCAACCGAAGAGACCCGGCCGGACCCGACCGCGACCACTGCGCCGGAACCGGCCGTCGTTGACCCAACGGCCACCTTTCTTCCAGAACCAGAGGCAACAGCCACCCTGGAGCCGGAACCAGAGCCAACTACAATCCCTGCGGAAGAGCTTCTGGCTCCAACCGCGACGCCCGAAGAACCGGCGCCGCCAACCGAAACCGCGCCACCATCTGGCCAGTTTGATACGCCCTTTAGTGCGGAGAGTCTGCCGGTGCAGTGGTTGAACGGATCGAACGTCAGTCTGGTGGCCGAGCAGTTCATTGCCGGCGGCGCCGTCGAACCGTCCGCGGACATCGGGTTCCCCGGAGCCGAGGTGTGGGATCAGGTTGATGTGGAGTTCAACGCGCTGGACGATCCGAGCGCCTACATAGGAGTTGTCATCGCCGCGATGAACACACCTCAGGAGGGCCAGGTGCCAATGCGGCTGTTCCTGAACGGCAACCAGATCTGGGAGGGACCATCGCCGTTCCCACAGGGCGAGTGGGCTGAGATTGCGTGGTCGGTCGGCAACCTCGGCTGGCTGTCCGAAGGGACGAATGTGCTAACCATCCACCTCCTGGGCTCGACCGGCACGGTCCTGGTTTCGAACGCGACGGTGTTCTACGGGTAGGGTTAGATAATCGCCAGTGCCTTGCCGCAAATTTCGCACGGACGAGACATGGCATAGCCGGTGCGAGGGGATGAGCATCTCTTCTTTGCCCCATCTCTAGCGCCGGGTGGCGTCCTCTCGGAAGCGGTTGAGGAGCTGGGTGTTGGGGCAGTGGTCGTTATGCTGGTCGATCTTCTGGTTGATGGCCGTGGCGAGCTGGAAATAGTGGTCTTCGAGCTGTCGCAAGGTTGTGGGGCTTGAGCCGACGGGGTTGAGTGCCTGTTCGTGATAGGCGGCCAATGCTGCTTCAACGTCGCCTCGCTCGGAGGCGATCTCCTTGCGCAGCTCCAGCCAGATAGGCAGGTAACCTGCCTGCTTGAGGATGTGGTTGCTCATCCAGTGCTCGCCGGCCATCTCATAACCGGCGTCTTTGGAAAGGGGTTTCCCGAACCCAGGCAGATTGTCGAACTTGCCCTGCTCCTGGGCGGCCCGGATCTGCGCGTCAATCAAGCTTTCGCGCTTATCCTGGCGGGACTCGTAGTAGGCGGAGCGGACATTCTCGTCGGCAATGCGGCGGGTTATGTCGCGTGATTTGTCCTGTTTCATCGGGAGTGCCTGTCCTCTCCGTCCGATACCAACAATCAGCCTCAGGCATATTGTGCAATTGTTCACAACAATACCACGGCAACTGGGCAGATCCTGTTCCTGACGGTCTGGGCGAAGCGTCCCTACTCGTAGCGTCTGAAAATATTCACGACGTTCTGCCCCCCGAAGCCGAAGGAGTTTGATAGCACGGCGTTAATCTCCATCTTCCGGGCTTCGTTGGCGACGTAGTCGAGGTCGCACTCGGGATCCTGGTTGTCGAGATTGATGGTTGGAGGCATGACGTTGTGCTGGATCGCCATGACTGCCGTGACCCCGTTCACCGCACCGGACGCGCCCACGAGGTGGCCGATCATGCTCTTGGGCGAGGACATGACGATGTTACGGGCGTGGTCGCCCAGCGTCTGCTTCACGGCTTTGGTCTCGGCGATGTCA
This sequence comes from Chloroflexia bacterium, assembly GCA_013696045.1. Lineage (GTDB taxonomy): Bacteria > Chloroflexota > Chloroflexia > Thermomicrobiales > CFX8 > JACCZH01. The sequence continues at coordinate 5,505 of JACCZH010000224.1, read as the reverse complement.
CCGAGAGGTGTGCTGGTCGCATGGGCGCAGATGGCGTCGATCTCCTCTGGGTTCATTCTTGAGCGTTCCAGAGCCAGCTTCATCGCCATGGTCGCGCCGCGTCCATTGGGATCGGGCGCCGTAATGTGGAACGCGTCCGCCGTCATCGCGCCACCCGCGACCTCGGCATAAATACGCGCTCCGCGCTCCAGGGCACGCTCCTCGGTCTCGAGGATCATGACTCCACAGCCCTCGCCAAGCACAAAGCCGTCTCGGCCGGCGTCGAACGGACGGCTCGCTTTTTCCGGGTCATCGTTGCGTTTCGAGAGCGCGTGCATGTTCGCGAAAGCTGAGATCGCAACCTGGTCGATGGCGGCCTCGGTGCCGCCGGCAATCACGACATCGGCTTCGCCGCGGTGCAGCAGGTGCATGGAGTCAAGAAAGGCCTGGGCGCCCGCCGCGCAGGCCGCCACCGCGGCCATGGTTGGACCGTGGATGCCGTAGCTGAGCGAGACCTGGGCTGCGGCCATGTTGGGAGCGAAGAGGGGAATGAAGAACGGGCTAACCCTGTCGGGGCCCTTGGAGTAGTAGTTGATGACCTCACGGGTGAGGGTTGGAATGCCACCACCGCCGGTATTCATCATGACTGCGACGCGGTCTGAATCTTCCGGGTCGATTTCCAGGCCGGCGTCCTTGAGGGCCTCACCGGTGGCGGCCACGGCGAACTGGGAAAAGCGGTCCATCCGGCGCGCTTTTTTGGCGTCCATATGCTGCTTGGGATCAAAATCCTTGACTGCAGCAGAGATTCTGACGTCCAGAGCCTGGGGATCGAACGCTTCGATCGTCCCTACTCCGGAAACGCCCTTGAGCAGGTTGTTCCAATAGGTCTGGACGTCGTTACCAATTGGGGTAATCGCCCCAAGACCCGTTACCACGATGCGTTGCACGCTCGATTTCCCTCCCAGAAGCTGTTCTGTGTATTGTGGGTGCGCGGTTACGGCGCGCGACCTGTATCGGATACTCCACCGGCGCTTGGAAGCTCGATGTCCTTTATCGACAGTGTCTTCACGTCACGCTTTACTCGTCGAATTAAGCCACTCAACACCTCGCCGGGACCAATCTCAAGAAAGGTGTTGACGCCCCCGTCAATCATAGCGCGAACGGAATTGGTCCACTGCACCGGCAGAACGACATGCGCGCCGACGTTGCGACGTAGCTCGTCAACCGACGTGCTGACCTGTCCGGTGATGTTCGTAACGATTGGGACGACCGGCTCATGGAAGTTGACGCGGCCCACCAACTCGTTCAGTTGCTGGCCTGCTCGCTCCATGAGCGGCGAATGTGAGGCGATACTGATGCCGAGCCGCACGACCCGGCGTGCGCCCTTCAAGACCGCCAGGGTCATGGCGCGTTCGAGCGCGCCGAGCTCGCCGGAAATAACAGACTGGCCGGGGCAATTGTCGTTGGCAATCACCACGATGCCGCCGTCGGCGCTGGCTGCCGCGCACACCTCGGCCAAAGCTTCCCGGTCGAGTCCGACAATCGCGGCCATGCCTCCCGGCATCTCTAGCCCGGCCTCTTTCATCAAGCGGCCACGCTCGCGAACGAGCTCCAGGCCATCCTTGAAGTCGAGTACGCCGGCAGCCACGAGGCCCGTGATCTCTCCGAGCGAATGTCCCGCCACGACGGTCGGCGAATAATCCACACCAATGGTGTTGAAACGCTCGTTAATGACGGCCAGTGTCGCGACGCTTACGGTGAGAATGGCGGGTTGGGCGTTGATCGTGTCTTCAAGCTCGTTGGCTGGACCTTCGAAGCAGAGTTTCGAGAGCGAAAAGCCGAGCGTTTCGTCGGCTTCATGAAAGACATCACGCGCGGCCGGAAAACGCTCGTACAGGGAGCGTCCCATACCGACATACTGGCTGCCCTGCCCGGGGAAAACCAGCGCAATCTTATTCTCCCCAGCCAAATTCTGGCCGGGCTTCTCTACCACCTGCTGCATCCCACAACCCCCCGCATCATCGGCTTGCCACCACTGACTTGCGGATACCCAACCAGAGCGCGCTGGATGGCGGTCAATATACCATGATTGGCGGTTTTTCCGTGGCTTGAGGATGGGTGTTGTCTTGTGTAGTAACCGGTTGTGTATAGGTCCGGCGAGCGTCCGTTTCAAAACAACGGCGGTAGTCTCGTATAGGACTGAGGTTAACGCATCCGGAATGGATTGAAGTTCGTCGTCTGGTCGTAGTAGTCGCTGTTGTCAGCCTTCTTGAGGAAGGTGATAATCACGTAAGTGACTGGCGTCGCGAGGACTTCATAAGCAACCTTTACCAGCCATGCGGTGATGAAGGTTCGCAGCAATTCGCTATCTGGAATGACGCCGGCAAAGGCGATCAGGATAAAGATGCCGGTGTCGAAGAACTGCCCAAACACTGTTGAGGAGATTGTGCGGCTCCACAGCCAGCGGCCTTTTGTGAGCAGCTTGAGGCGGGCCAGAATAAACGAGTTGATGAACTCTCCGACCAGATAACCGGCGAACGATGCCAGCAACAACCGGTAGGTAAAGCCCAGGATGGCTTCGTAGGCCTCCTGTTGCTCCCAGAACGCGGCACCCGGCAGGAGTCCCGTCACCCAAATGGCCGCTACGGCCAGTGCGTTGCAGGCGAAGCCGAGCCAGATGACCTGCCGGGCGCGGGCGTAACCATAGACCTCGGTGAGAACATCGCCGAAGAGGTAGGCCAGCGGGAACAGTGTGATCGTGCCGGCCGGCACTTGCAGCCCGCCGACATCAACAATCTTGACCGCGACGATGTTGGCCGTGATTAGCACCGTCACGAAGAGCGCCGCCAGCCCGACGAACCAGACGCTGACCAGCCCATCGCCCCGGTTATCCGGGGCAGCGGGCCGGCTTTGGTTCACGTTTGCAGTCATCTTGGGACGTTACTCGTCAAGGTCGACGGACTCCATGGCGGTGGCTGCTGCCGGGACCGGTGGAGCACCGAGCACTTCGGTGATCGTCTCTTCGTCGATTGTTTCCTCGCGCATCAACAGCTCGGCCAGCCGATCCAGATCGGCGCGACGCTCAAGCAGCAACTGCTCGGCCTGTACCAGCGCGGCGCGCACGAACCGTTGAACGGCTTCGTCGGCGCGGTCGAGAGTCTTGTCGCTCACCTCCCGGTCCTGGGTCAGTTCCCGTCCCAGGAAGACGTGTTGCTCCCCGGTGCCAAGGTAGAACGGGCCGATCTCGTCGCTCATTCCCCAGAGGCCGACCATGCGGCGGGCGAGCGATGTCACTTCCTTGAGGTCATTCTGAGCCCCGGTCGTGATCTCGTCAAACACCATCTGCTCGGCCGCCCGGCCGCCCATGATGGTTGCCATGCGAGCCAGCAGATACTTGCGCGAGTAGTTGTAGCGATCTTCCTCGGGTGTCTGGATGGTCACGCCCAGCGAGCGGCCACGCGGCACGATCGAGACTTTACGCAGCGGGTCGGAGCCTGGCGAGAAATGCGCCACGATGGCGTGTCCGGCCTCGTGGTATGCGACCACTAGCCGGTCATGCTCGTTGACGAGCGACGCGCGCGCCGTGCCAAGGATGATCTTGTCGAGCGCCTGGTCGAAGTCGGCCTTGGTGACGGTCTTGCGGTTGTTGCGAGCGGCCGTTAGCGCGCCTTCGTTCACGAGGTTGGCGACGTCGGCGCCCGAAAAGCCAGGGATGGAAGCCGCGACCTGCTCCAGATTCACGTTGGCGTCCACCGGGATGCCGCGGGTGTGGATCTTGAGAATCGCGACCCGGCCGGCCCGGTCGGGCAACCCGATGGTCACTTGCCGGTCGAAGCGTCCGGGGCGCAGCAGTGCCGGGTCCAGCACATCGGGACGGTTGGTGGCTGCCAGGACGATCACTTCCTGGCGCTCGTCAAAGCCGTCCATCTCGACCAGTAGCTGGTTAAGGGTCTGCTCGCGCTCGTCGTTGGACCCGCCGACACCGGCGAAACGCTGGCGCCCGACCGCGTCCATCTCGTCGACGAAGACGATAGCCGGTGAGGCCGCCTTGGCGCGGGTGAAGAGATCGCGCACACGGGAGGCGCCAACACCGACGAACATCTCAACAAACTCAGAGGCGCTGACGCTGAAGAAAGGCACGCCTGCTTCACCGGCGACAGCCTTGGCCAACAACGTTTTGCCTGTTCCTGGAGGGCCAACCAGCAGCACACCGCGCGGCAGCTTTGCGCCGAGCTCATGGTACTTTTGCGGGTGTTTCAGAAAATCGACAACCTCGGATAGCTCCTGTTTGGCTTCATCCTCGCCAGCCATATCGGCGAAGGTGATCTGTGGCCGCTCTGCGTCATACACCTTGGCTTTTGAGCGGCCAAAGCCGAAGACGTTCTGTTGACCCTTCATCATGTTGCGAGCGATGAAGATAATGATCAACAAGAAAATGAACAGCGGGATCAGGCCGATCAGGAGATCGGGCAGAATCGAGCGTGTCTCCTCGTTGACGTTGACCCGCACGTTGTTCTCGATCAGGAACGGCGTCAGCTGGCTCTCAATGTCAATCGGAATCGTCGTGCTGAATTCGTCTTCCAGCCGGACATCGTCCTGCGCCACATCGGGTGGAAGTGGCTCGTTTGGCAGGAGTAATTGCTCGCCGGTCCAGGTCAGCTCCTGGGTGAGCACGCCGTCAAGCGACTGTCCTTCGATTTCGACCGTGGAGACGAGGCCCTCCTCGACGACGGCAATGAAATCGGAATAGGGAATGGACGCCGCAGCCTCAGGCTCAGGGCCGAAGAACTGGTAGATATACCAGCCGGCCAGCGCTGCCAGCAACACCCACAGGATCCAGTTGGGTATGCGCGAGCGTGGCGTCGGCTGCTCGCCGTCGGGCGGTTGTTGGCCGGGTCGTGGCTGTTTCGGAGGTGGATTCATGCGACCACCGGGATCTGACATGCTTGTGTTGCTCCTGTTCGTCGCCTGTGGTCAGCTGTTGACGTGAGGCTATCTTTAGCAGGCATCGCGCGAAGATTGCGCGCCACCTTGTTGCTAAGGATAAATCACCGGAGGGTGTCTTGCCCTGTAACAATGCTGGGAAGCCGGTTTGGACCGTAAATGGCATGACGCCGATTGAGTATGCGACAGGCAAGCATGAGCCTAACGGCTTCGGCAAACGCGACGGCTTGAGCGGTTGGCAGAGACCGGGTCGCCACGATGGGGAAGCCGCTCCGGGCAGTTTTGGGCGCGATACCGGTGGTTATTTTGCCGCTCAGGACGATCGCGGAGGCGCTGTTGTCCATTCCTTGCCGCAGGGTATGCCCCACGGCCTTATCAATCGCGTTGTGACGGCTGATATCACGCATCAGGCAGTGGACAGCATCTTCACCCATAAGCGCGGCATGGTGATAGCCTCCCGCGCCCCCGTTCTTCACGGAAGAGATCGAAGACGATCTTCACCTGGCGCTTGAAGACATTGCAATCCATCGTGGCGTGTGGGGTACTCTGGCGTCGAGAGAGCTCAGTAGCATGCCGGTGTCG
>JACCZH010000209.1 GCA_013696045.1 Chloroflexia bacterium | reverse complement strand
ACCTATGTCACCGCGGCCAGCACTCTGCTGGCAGAACGAGCTCGTGAAATACGAAACAGCGCTGGTGACACCGTCAAGAGGTTACCGAACGGCATGACGCACAAGCACTGGCGCGAATTGTCGTCGGCTCGACTGACGCCCCCTGCTTCGATTGATCCGCCGGTGATTTTGCTCTACTCGCGCTTCGCCGAGTTCGATAACGACTGGTTAGCTTCGTTCGTGAGCGCATTGTCGGTAATTACCGATCGAAAGCTTATTGTGCGAGTCGTTGGAGACGCCGAAAACCAGTCCAGACCAGTGGTGTTAGGTGGCAAGGTTACTGTAGAAATACTGGGATATGTCTCTTGGGCGGCGGTTTCGACGCTCTTGGGATCCAGCTCTGTGGCAGTCTATCCGTATCGCGACTCCCTTGTCACGCGTTCCAAGCAATCAGTAAAACTTCTTGAGCAGATGGCCGCCGGGTGTCCTATTCTCGCATCTGATGTCGGCGACATCGCATCGACATTAGGAACTGCCGGGGTTGTGTTGCCTGACGCGTCACCCGAGAGATTTGCGCGGTCAACCATCGAGCTGCTCGAACAACCTGAGCGAATGAACGTGATGAGCGCGGACGGAACGGAACGTATCCGCTCCGCCTTTCTGTTTGAGGATCTGGCTCGCGACCTGCTCGACGTGTACGGTCGGGTGGGTCTCAAACAGTAGATGGACAGACAGCCCGTGCACCTTCCACTGATTCGAATCATCCCTGCCCTGCTCTGGATGCTCGGGATCTTTGCCTTGTCATCCCAGAGCCGCCTGCCTCAAGCGCCGGGAATTTCAACCCAGCTCCTGGCGGTTGCAGGACATCTGGTGGCGTTTGGCGTGCTCGCCATACTGATTACCTGGGGAGCCGGAGTCGACTTTAGTTACCTTTCACGGCGCACGCTTGCGGCTTACGCATTGACCGTCTTCTATGGCATCAGCGACGAGATCCACCAGTCATTCGTGCCTGGCCGGTACGCAACCGTCGAGGACGTCATGATCGACGCCATCGGCGCAGCCGCCGGACTCTTTGTAATGTACGTCGTCGCCAGATGGCGCCGCGAGCGTGAAACAACATGATCGATCGCGGCCACGGCACGCTGATCGCAGTCATGGCGCTGGTGGCCCTTTTCTATATGGCGCTGCTACCGGTGGTCTTCCGTCACTTGAATCCGGTTACTGGCGACGAGCCGTTCTACATCATGACGGCGCAAAGCATGCTGCTTGACCGCGATCTCGATGAAACTAACAATTATGCAAACCGCGACTACGAAGCCTTCTACCCCGACGATCCGCTTCCGGCCAATTGGCAAGGCTGGCCGGCGTTCCCCAGAACCCTTCCGCCCCACCCGGCGACTACCGAGCGTCCCGGCCTGTATACAAAGCACGGACTCGGGCTGTCGCTGCTAATCGCGGCTCCCTACGAGCTCGCTGGCCGGCTCGGCGCGGTACTGGTGGTGATGTTGTTCGCGGTGCTTCTTGCCGGCCAGATGTTCATGCTGGCACGTGAAGCAGGCGCCACAGGCGAGGTAGCCGCCCTTGTAGCGCTAGGACTTGCGATCGCCATGCCGATTGCGCCTTACGCCACGTTGATCTTTCCAGAGATTCCCGCCGCGCTGCTCATCGTCTACGCCGTGCGACGCTTGTCCGCAAAAAACAACAATCATTGGCAGTGGATCGCAACTGGCGCCGCCGTCGGGTTCCTGCCCTGGCTTCACCAGCGATTCGCCGTTGTTTCGGTGGTATTTGCTATTGCGATTCTTCTTGAGCTCTGGCGCAAGCGCTCCTTCCAGGTTGCATCGGCGCTCGTTCCTATTGCGGCCGGGGGGTTCAGCCTGCTTGCATACAACCAGTGGTTGTATGGACAACTCACCCAGAATGTCGAGGACCATGCCGGATTCAGTGGGCTAACCGGTACCGTCAACGGAGCAGCGGGATTGTTGCTTGACGCCCAATGGGGGCTATTGATTACAGCTCCAGTCCTCATCTTCGGCATAGCAGCCTTGCCACACGGGTTCCGTGCCAACCGGCGCGGGGCGTCCCTCGCCATTGCCGCGATAGCACCGTATCTGATCGTTGTGTCCGCGTATAAGGTGTGGTGGGGAGAGTGGGGACCGCCGGCCCGCTATCTGGTGCCGGTCGTGCCGCTGCTTGCAGGGCCGCTCGGCGCCTGGATCTCCCGCGCAACCCGGTCCCAGAAATTAACCGCTGCGGGGCTCTGGGCATTCGGGACGGCGTTGACGGTGGTGGGATACGCGCAGCCCCAGCGCTTCTACCACCATCCCAATGGCTTGAACAAGCTCTACGCCACGCTGGGCGACGCTGCCGGGATGGATCTCGCGGGCAAGCTCGTTGCGTTCCAACCATATGCAGCCGATACATTTACCACACGTGTTTGGTGGACAACGAGCATGCTTCTACTGTTGATTACCACCGCCTACTGGATCAATACTCATGAGCAGCCACCCGAACAAGCACGGGAGGCCACACGGACGGATTGACCATGTAGGCCGGCGGTGCTAGCATCGCGAACGAACGGTGGAAAATCAGCCAACCGCGTTGTGATGGCGCTGTAGGTTAGCGGTCCGGCGGACGCTGATGGAGGGGTACGCCCATGAACATCGGTAGAGCGTTTACGTTCTTCCTGGACGATCCTGAATGGATCAAGAAGGTGCTCCTCGGCGCACTCATTTCGCT
>JACCZH010000312.1 GCA_013696045.1 Chloroflexia bacterium | reverse complement strand
GGTTCAGCACGTTGACGAACTGCGAGTAGATCAGGTACACCGCGTCCACACGCCCAGCCAGGTATTCGCCAATGGAAACATCCACTATTGGCCGAAGGTCCTCAATGCTGGGCCAGTCGCCCAGGTTCGTGAACTCGGCGGTGACGTTCTGGCCGTAGCGGGTGAAGAAGTCGCGCCCTTTGCGGCCGACCGTCACCATGTCTACCGGGGCATCGTGCTCGCGCACGAAGGTAACGCCATGCCGGATGATGTTACTGTTCAGCGCGCCAGCCAACCCCTTGTCCGGGGTCAGGATCACCACCCCGATGCGCTCAACCGGCCGTTGCTCGAGAAGCGGGAAGCGACCGGCCTCGATGCCCTCACTCAACCCGGAGAGCCCAGCGATCATCAGCCGGATGCGCTCGGAGTAGGGCCGCGACGCCTGGACATTCTGCTGCGCCCGGCGCATCTTGGCTGCCGAGACCATTTCCATGGCTCGCGTGATTTGAGACGTGTTTCCGACTGAGCGGATGCGTCTCTTGATTTCACGAGGTGATGCCACCAGGTTCCCCCTCTATGCCCTTGAGCCGGCTTGCGGGCGGGCTAGGCGTTGCCGCCGAAGTCCATCGTCTTCTTAAAGTTCACAATCGCCTCGCGCAGCTTCTCAACCAGGTCGTCTTCGAGGCGGCCCGCCTGGATGATGGTGCTAAGGATGTCGCCATGGGTTGTCTCCATGTAGGAGTGAAATTGCTCTTCAAACTCGTCCATGCGCTCCACCGGGACGTCGTCCAGAAAGCCGTTTGCACCGGCCCAGATAATCGCCACCTGCTTCTCGACCGCCAGTGGCTGATATTGTGGCTGTTTCAAAATTTCCGTCATGCGCTGGCCGCGGTTTAGCTGACGCTGCGTCGAGGTATCCAGATCGGAGCCGAACTGAGCGAACGCGGCCAGCTCACGATACTGGGCCAGGTCACCACGCAAACGGCCTGCGACCTGCCGCATAGCGCGAATCTGGGCGTCACCACCCACACGAGAAACCGACAAACCGGCGTTGATGGCCGGGCGGATACCAGCGTAGAAAAGGTCGGCCTCCAGGTAGATCTGGCCGTCGGTGATTGAGATGACATTCGTCGGAATATAGGCTGACACGTCGTTCGCTTGCGTCTCAATAATCGGCAGTGCAGTCAACGAGCCCCCACCACGCTCATCGCTCAAACGGGCGGCCCGCTCAAGCAGCCGGGAGTGCAGATAGAAGACGTCACCAGGATACGCCTCGCGGCCCGGAGGGCGGCGCATCAACAGCGAAACCTGACGGTACGCCCAGGCGTGCTTGGAAAGGTCGTCATAGACAATCAGCGCGTCGCCGCCATTCTCCATGACCTCTTCGCCCATCGCACAGCCCGCATAAGGCGCGATGTACTGCATCGGAGCCGGGTCGGACGCGGACGCCGAGACAACAATCGTGTAGTCCAGCGCGCCATAACGCTCCAGAATACCGACGATCTGGGCGACCTGGGCGCGCTTCTGGCCGATAGCGACATAGATGCAGACGACGCCAGTGCCTTTTTGATTGATGATTGCGTCGATCGCAACCGCGGACTTCCCGGTCTGGCGGTCGCCAATGATAAGCTCCCGCTGACCACGGCCGATAGGAATCATTGCGTCGATGGCTTTGATGCCGGTCTGAAGCGCTGTGTCCACGTTCTGGCGGTCAATAACACCCGGCGCAATACGCTCGACGGCACGCGTGCTGGTGGTCGCAACTGGACCCTTGCCGTCAATCGGCTCGCCCAGCGCGTTTACGACACGGCCGACCAGCTCCGGCCCAACCGGCACCTCAATGATGCGGCCAGTCGAGCGGACCTCGTCACCCTCTTCAATCTCAATGTATTCACCGAGAATGATGACACCGACGCTGTCTTCCTGAAGGTTGAATGCCATGCCCATGACACCATTGGAGAACTGCACCAGCTCGTTGGCGCGCACCTCACTCAGCCCGTAGACTGTCGCGATACCGTCACCAACCTCGATGACATTACCAACGTTGGTAACGGTCATCTCGGCTTCAAAGTTCTCAATCTGCCCTTTTAGAATGTCGCGAATCTCTGTCGACCGTACGGCCATGCTTGCCTCCCGATTTGCCGCCAGCAGTAGCGCGCTCTGGCGCGCCTTACCGGTCGTTCAACCTGTAGCTCTCGTTATTGCGCAATACTCAATCGTAACCGGTTCAACTGGGAAACCACGCTGCCATCGACCAACCGGTCGCCGACGCGCGCCACCATCCCACCAATGATGCCTGGGTCAACTGCGACGCGCAGTTCAATATCGCGCCCGACGATGTTCTTCAAACCCGCGCTCACCCGCGCCCGCTCTTCCGCAGTCATCTCAACCGCAGTGGTGACATTAGCGACAGCGATGCCGCGTGATTCGAGCACCAGGTCGCGGTACACCTCTAACAACAATGGAACGCTATCGAAGCGATGCCGCTCCACGAGCATATACGCCAGGTTGCGCGACAGCTCGTGTTCAGGGCCCACCAGAATTGACTGAAGAGCAGTGCGCTTCTGCGCCACGCTAACATTCGGGCTCACCAGAAATCCCCCAGTAACGGGATCTTCAGCCATCTCAGCGAGGCGGGCAATGTCGGCCAGCCAGCGGTCGTGCGAGTTGTCATCGCTGGCCAGGCTAAAAACCGCCTGCGCGTATCGTTTTGCTACACCCCGTGAGGCCATGGTCGTCCGGCTCCCTCTTGCGTCATTACCCCGCCGCCGAAACGGCTATGCATTGCCGGCGGGGGTGCTGCCGTTGCGGCCACCGGCCTCGGCCAGCGCCTCGTCGATAAGCCGCGACTGATCTTCACGATCAATGTTGGCCCGCACAATCTTGGTCGCCGCCAGAACCGCCAGATCGGCGACTTCCTGCCGCAGCTCGGAACGCGCCTGGCGCACTTCGGCGTTCAGGGCCAACCGGGCCTTCTCGATCATCTCGTCTGCCTGCACCTGCGCCTGCTCACGCGAGCGGGCGATGTTCTGCTCGGACAGGTCACGAGCGCTCTGCAGAATTGTCTGGGCCTCGCGGCGCGACTCGTTCAGGATCTCTTCGTTCTGGGCGCGCGTATTCTGAAGCTCGCGCTCAATCTCTTGCGCGCGATCCAGGCTCTGGCCGATCCGCTCTTCACGCTGATCTTTCATGTTCGTGATCGGGCCGAGCGCAAACTTCCAGAACAGATAGATAAAGAGTGCGAACGCCACAAGCTGGACGATCAGATTTGTTACGTTTATGCCTAATTCACCCATGGTGTGGGCTAACCTTCTTCCGTTCCGTCGTCTTGACGCCCCGGCCGGCAATTCCTGTACGCCGCCGGTCAGTTCCGAGGAACCAGGGGGGACAGAAACCCTACGTTCGAGCTCCTGCCCCACACGGACTGCCACGTCTTCGAGTTACGCGATGCCACTCGAACCAGGCCGAGTGTCTTCACATGTTACGCGACGAAAATCAGGATGATCGCGATGACGAAGGCGTAAATCGCGACGGCCTCTGCCAGCGCGGCGCCGATGATCATCGTCGTTCGAATTGCGCCTTCAGCCTCCGGGTTGCGGCCGATGGCCTCCATCGCCTTGGCAACCGCGATGCCAATACCGAGACCTGGGCCCAGCGCGCCAAGACCGATTGCAAGTCCAGCCGCCATCGTCGATACGGCACTTGGATCTGTAATACCGTCAAACACCCTACGTTCCTCCTCGTGTCGAACCGTCCCTCAACGTTGTTCTGGGACCGGCCCGGCTACTCAACGCACGCCTCCCCGAGACGCGATTCGACCCATCGTTATCGTGCGGGGTCTTTGACCTCCACCAAAGTTAGTGGCCGTGACTCTCTTCTGGGTTACCGTGCTCATCTGCCCCGGCGACGGCGAGCGCCACGTAGATGAGTGTCAACAGCGCAAACACAAGCGCCTGAACAAAACCGAATAGGACTTCAAGGAAAAGGAATACAGTCGGCACCGCCAGCGTGACGACCGCGAACCAGGTAGCCGCCGCGATACCGATCATCACGGCCACCAGCACTTCACCGGCAAAGACGTTGCCAAAGAGACGGAAGGAGAGTGACACAATTCGTGAGACTTCGGCAATGAGCTCCAGCGGAAAGATCCACCAGGGATCGGCCATGTGCTTGATGCGACCCCCGACGCCGTGCGCCATGATGCCGGCAACCTGAACGATAAAGATCACCAGAATTGCCATTGCAAGCGTCATGTTCAGATCGGCACTGGGGGAGCGCAGGATGGGCACTTCGACGATGTGGTGACCGTCGTCTTCTTGAGCGATGGCTGGACCCTGTACGCCTGGTTGGGAAACATATGCGATCTGAGCTGATTCTTCGGCTTCTTCGTGTTCGAGATAGATGGTACCGACGCCCGGCAAGAGTCCTGAATAGTTGGAGAGAATGATGAACACAAAGAGGCTGCCAATAAGCGGCCAGATGCGTCGCCCAACTCGCTTGCCGGCGGTATTCTCGACGATGCCGAGCATGAAATCCACGAACGATTCAAAGATGAACTGGCCATAGCCATTGGGTTTGAGGGTTGCCCGGCGCGCAATCCAGGCGCCGAGAATGAGGATGAGGGCCATAACGATGACCATGGTCAAGAACGAGTTAGTGACGTTTAGCGGTCCGATTGAAAACAATGTCTCGGCTGCAATTGAGACATGAATATCCATGTACTACCGTTCCTACCCCAACGCGTTATTGTCGCCCGGTCCGCGATTCCCCCGAATCACGGTCAGCCGGCCGTTTCAGCTTGACCAGACCCTTGTCAGACCGCCCGAGCACTGCCAGCTCATAGAGCGCGTAACCTGCCGCAATCATACCTGCCACCATGCCCAGAAGCACCATAACCGGGGTGGTGTCCAACCAGCGGTCGAGTAACACTCCCCCACCAATACACACCAAAAGACTGACGACGATAGTGCATCCAATTCCGGACGCCGCACCGATCGATTGCCAGTCCTTCTGCGAATGCGATCCTAGCGGGTCCCCCATGACGCACCCAGCCTTTAAACTATGTGCACTATATCACAATCTCGCGTCGCAACCTAGCGATTCTGCCGGATTGTGGCACATTCCACCCTAGCACAAGTGCGCCGTACGAGAGGGAGGCGGCGTGTCCCGGCTCATTGGCATCCACGTAAGGATTGCAAGGCAGAGACCGCCCTTTTGGTGGTCACCCTGAGCGCAGCGCCACGGAGTCGAATGAATCCTGTTGAACTGCATGGGTACCGAGGAGATCCATTCGACTGCACTTCGTTCCGCTCAGGATGACTGATCAGGGGCATGGTTCTTACGATCCGCCCGACGAATGCACCGGTTGCCGCTGCACCGCAATGTCCTGACGCATCGGCAGTGGACGCTGGTCGCCCTCGCGCAATATCCCCATGGACGCGCCAATGAAGTCGCGGAAGAGTGGGTGCGGCCGGGTTGGACGAGACTTGAATTCGGGATGGAACTGGACACCCACGAAAAACGGGTGATCGCGCAGTTCCATGATCTCTGCCAGCCGGTTGTCCGGTGATGCCCCCGAAACAGTCAGCCCGACCCGCGCCAGTTCCTCACGAAAGCGGTTGTTCACCTCAAAGCGGTGCCGGTGGCGCTCCCACACCAGATCCTCACCATAGGCTTCAGCAGTCCTGGTGCCGGGGACGAGCTGACACGGATATTGGCCGAGCCGCATCGTCCCACCCATGTCGACGCCCAGTTGATCGGGCATGAGGTCAATCACCGGGTGGCTGGTGTTGGGGTCGATCTCGGTGCTATTCGCGTCACTGTAACCAAGCTCATTGCGAGCGACATCAATAACCGCCATGTGCAGACCGTAGCAGAGCCCCAGATAGGGGACATTGTGCTCGCGAGCATAGCGTGAGGCCAGAATCTTGCCTTCGACACCGCGCGCACCAAAGCCGCCCGGCACGACGATGCCGCTCACGTGCTCCAACTCGGCCTCGAGCTCTTCCGGGCCGACCAGCTCTGAGTTGATCCACTTGATCTCAACGTCCACATCGTGCGCCAGCCCGGCGTGGGCAAGAGACTCGGCCACACTCATATAGGCATCGTGTAGCTCGACGTATTTGCCGACCAACGCGATCTCCACTTTCTGACGTGGAGTCTTAATCCGCTCGACGAGCTTGGCCCACTCGGTAAGATCCGGCTGAACCGACCAGCCGAAATGCCGCGCCAGATAGTTGCCGGCTCCGGCCTGTTCCAGCATCAGTGGAACTTCATAGATTGTCTGGGCGGTCTCCAGCGGGATAACTGCTTCCTCATCCACATCAGTGAACAATGAGATCTTCGACATGACGTCGTTCGGCACTGGCTGATCCGAGCGACAGACCACCATGTCCGGCTGGATGCCGATCGCCCGCAGCTCCTTGACCGAGTGCTGGGTCGGCTTGGTCTTCAACTCACCGGAAGCAGCCACGTATGGCAGCAGGGTCACATGAATATAGAAGACGTTGCCGCGTCCCTGATCCTTGCGCATCTGACGGATCGCCTCAAGGAACGGCTGGCTCTCGATATCTCCGACCGTGCCGCCGACCTCAACAATCAGAACATCAGCCTGACTCTCGGCGGCCACGTCGCGGACACGTTCTTTAATCTCGTTGGTGATATGCGGAATAACCTGGATCGTGCCACCCAGGTAATCGCCGCGCCGCTCTTTGGAAATAACCGCGGAGTACACTTGCCCGGTGGTGACGTTGGAGCCACGCCGCACAAACTCATCGGTGAAGCGTTCGTAATGCCCAAGGTCGAGATCGGTCTCAGCGCCGTCTTCGGTCACGAAAACCTCACCGTGCTGGTATGGCGACATCGTGCCTGGGTCGACGTTTAAATACGGGTCGAGCTTCATCATGGAGACGCTCATGCCGCGCGCCTTGATAAGCCGTCCAATCGACGCCGTCGCAATTCCTTTGCCAACCGACGAGACGACTCCACCGGTTACGAAAATATACTTGGTCATCGCCTCACCCTTCTCCAACCTGATCACCCCTGCCGGCTGGATGCTTTATGTGGTCTATAGTCTCATCTCAAATTTTCATCCTGACGAAGGAAGGATCCGTTTTCCTGCGTGCCATACAGCCCAAAAAGGGAAGCGGATTCCTCGTTCCTCGGAATGACAACATCGCTATCGTGCTGACGCCCCTACTTCAAGCACCACCACCTCTGTCATCTCGCGCAAGTCACTTGGCTTCACCGTGAGCTTGTCTAGCGGCGCAACGTCATGGACCGCCATCTCCTTCAAGAAACGCTCAAGGTCCGCCCGGTCGTGGTCGCCGAGCGGGTTACGGTACTGCATCGGAATGACGATCTTCGGCTCGATCTGCCCCACAACCTCGGCCGCCTTGTCCGCGTCAAGCACCGGGCCGCCACCAATTGGCACGATTAGAATGTCGACCGCAGTCAGAGCCTCTACCTGCTCGACAGACAACGTGTGCCCAAGGTCGCCAAGATGGCAGATTGTGATGTTTTCAATTTCGATAATGTAAATAGTGTTCCGGCCTCGCTCAGCGCCACGCTTATTGTCGTGGTAAGTGCGAATGCCGGTAATGAAGACTTCGTTCATCTCATACTCGCCCGGAGCCTGGACAACCTTGAACTCACCACTGATGATCTCAGTGGCGGTGTGTCCGGGATGATCGTGCGAGAGGGTGACAATATCAGCGCGCTGCTTGTCGACTTTGTAGCCGAGAGTGCGCGGAACGGGGTCGGTTATGATCGTCGCTTCACGCGACCGCAAACGGAAACATGCGTGACCAAACCACTTTATCTCAGCCATCGTCCTCGATACCCAGGTGATCGTTGCGACTATTCAAATGCTATGTGGGCGTGTGTCGAGAAGCGTTCTCAGCGGCCTAGATCAGGATACCATGCGATTCAAGGTTTTGGCATGG
>JACCZH010000190.1 GCA_013696045.1 Chloroflexia bacterium | reverse complement strand
GAACGCCTCCAGCATCCCTGCTTTCATCGTGGCGTCAGACTCCGGCTGCCACTCGTGCACAACGGAGACGAAGGTCAGCGTGCCACGCGACTCCAGCGTCACGTCAACCGTCGAGCCGGCATCGTAGACGCTCCAGGCGAAGCGCAAGTGCGTATCAGGCTCGGCAGCGAGCAATTCCTGTTGCAGGCTATCGCGCGAAGGAGCGTCCGGTTGGTAGCGGCCCCAGAACTGGTAGCGCTGCTCGTCTAAAGACACGTCCGCGTGCTCGCTGAACCAGCGGCTCAGCTCGTTCGAGTCTGTCCAGGCACAGAACACCCGTTCGATTGAGGACTGGATCAGAATTTCAGCATGGATTTCCCTGAGCACCCTGTTCTCCTTCTTGTGTGTGTCCGTTATCGATCGTCGCTCGTTTCGTGCGGATAGCAAGCCAGCACCAGCCGGAATGTCTCGCCGTCGGCCGGCGGGTCGCTGTCGCGGATGCCGTAGGTCTCAGCCAAGGTCTGGATAATGGCTTGAGCCTCTTCCAGAAACGCCGCGCGCCGCGCCGCTGGCAGGTGAATGTGCAGATCCAGGCCAAACGATGGCACGTCCACCAGCAGCGCGGCCCGGCTCAACCGCCCAAGCTCGTCTTGCATCTCCTCCGCCAGACCAAGCAGGTAGCCGAGACTGGTCTGGTCGCCGCCTCGGCGCCGTCCGCCGATCTGACCGACGAGCGCGGGCGAGAGCCAGTACGAGCCGGCCGCCGCCTGGTAGAGCCCTTCGATCATCGCGCCAATGCGTCGCTCATCGACTCTGGCGATCAAACCGGACCGCTCCAGCACCTTGACGTGGTAATGCAGCTTCTGCGGCGTTTCACCGACGATACTGGACAGTTCCGCCAGCGACCTGGGCTCGGCGAGCAACTTGAGCAGCTCAATCCGCATTGGCTTGAGTAACGCAGCCGCTCGCTCAACATCGTCGATATAGAGCACGTCTTGCATCAGCGCCTCCGTTCAAACGTATTTGTATTATACAGATGGATTTGTATCAGTCAATGGATGATCGGAATTTGACCAGAAAAGCGGATGCGGGGCCCGTGTGGCCCCGCTCGCATCTATTTCGGACTGATAGCCGGAGTATGAGGGTGTTAGAAGTCGCCGCCTATGGAAAGTCTTGCTTGAGCGCGTGCAGGGGCGGCACCTTTCGCGCTTATCGCTTCCACTGCTGTACAGTGAATGCGTTCCGATCGGGGACGATCGGGGTTTTTGAAGTTCCTTTGTGGCTCCGACCTATCATTCTTCCGCGTATTTGCTCGTAGAATCTAGTGTAATCAGATGGTCTGACAGTGTGATGAATATCACATGACAATCTCATGAATTGTTGATTCAACGATATGCGTATATGGTGATATGAGCGAAACACTTCTGGTCGTCGACGACGATCCAAAAATCCTGAGCATGATGCGCCGTGGCCTGATCTTCGCTGGCTACGATGTCGTTACTGTTGATAGCGGCGAAGAAGCCCTCAACCACGCCATGCTTCAGGTGCCCAGTCTCGTGGTCCTGGATGTCATGCTGCCCGGCATCGACGGCTTTGAAGTCTGTCGCCGGTTGCGCTCGGCCGAGCCGCGACTGCCGATTTTGCTGCTTACCGCCCGCGACCGGGTTCCAGACCGCGTGGCGGGACTCGACGCCGGGGCCGACGATTACCTGGTAAAACCTTTCGCCTTCGATGAGCTGCTGGCCCGCATCAGAGCCCTCCTGCGGCGCACCGCGGCCGACAGCCAGGAACTACTGGTCTGCGATGACTTGCGAGTCGATACCGCCAGCCGTGAGGTTTTGCGCGGCAACCGCCAGATCGAGCTCACCCTGACCGAGTATCAACTACTTGAATACCTGATGCGTCACCAGCGTCAGGTGCTCAGCAGAGAGCGCATCCACGACGTTATCTGGGGCGACGAGCTGGTGATCGGGTCAAACGTAATCGATGTCTATATCAAGCGCCTGCGTGAAAAACTGGAGACGGACGGCGAGTCGCGGTTGATCCAGACCGTGCGCGGCGTTGGATACACACTGCGTCAGCCTGGTGACTAATATGTCAATCCGTATGCGCCTGGCCATTTCGCACTCTATCCTGGCGGTCAGTGTCTTTCTCCTGGTCGGCAGCCTGATCTACATCTATTTCGAGCAATCTGTGCGCGCCGAGGTAGACGAAAGTCTCAACGCGCGAGCTACTGAAGTCGGAGACGCAATTCGCGAGACGGGTGACTTCAGCGCCGTCCCACCATCCGCGGGAGGTACTGGCCGTGCAAGGGTATTCTCACTCGACCGCCAACTGCTGGGGGAATCGCCCTCGGTGCGGGACAGTCAGATCTATAGCCCGGCCAACTTCGACTCCGCGCGCACCGGAACACGCAGGGAAACAACCGTTCCTTTTGCAGGGGGTAACCGGCGCACGATCTACTACCCAATCGAAGTTGATTCCGAAGTGCAGGCGATTATCGAAGTGAGCGAGTCACTTGTGCCCACAGAGCGCGCCCTGAATCAGGCCCGTATTTCGTTTCTGGTCGCCGGGACGCTGGCACTACCGGCCGGTCTGCTGGCTGGTTGGTGGATGGCCCGGCAGGCCCTGATTCCGGTGAACCGCCTGACCGCCGCCGTTGGCACGCTGGCCGCCTCCGGGGAATTCGACCAACGGGTAGCCCAGCCCGGAGCTGACGACGAGATTGGCAGGTTGGCTCGCACCTTTAACGACATCCTGGAGCGGCTCACCGTGGTGCTCGACCGCCAGCAGACGCTGGTCGCCGACACATCGCACGAGCTCCGCAACCCGCTGATGGTCGTGCGCGGCAACCTCGATCTGCTGGTCCACGATCTGCCCGCCGATCAACGCCAGGAAGCAGTAACCGAGGCGCGCGAGGAGGTGGACCGCATGGCCCGCCTGGTGGGAGACTTGCTCTTCCTGGCCGACGCCGACACGGCGGGGTCGATTCAACGGGCGCATGTCGAGCTGGACGATATTCTGGCCGAGATCATGCATGACGTCCAGATGGTGAGTCCCGGCCATATCGTTCAGCTTGAAGCCAACGATGAGGTGAGCGTCCTTGGTGACGCCGAACGGCTGCGACAGCTTGTCTGGAATCTGGTCGAGAACGCCATGCGCTATACCCCCGCCGGCGGCACGATCATCCTGTCACTGCGCCGCAGGGCGCGGGTGGCCGAGATTGGCGTCACCGACACCGGCATCGGCATTCCAGAGGAACATCTTCCGCACATCTTTGACCGCTTCTACCGGGTCGATCGCGGCCGCTCGCGAGCGCTTGGCGGAACCGGGCTAGGGTTATCAATCGTCCGCCAGGTGGCGGAGGCGCACGGCGGCCAGGTGCGGGTACGCTCAACCGTCGGAGTAGGCACGACGTTTACCGTCTTTCTACCCATGACCGAAGCGCCGGAGACATTGGCGGATGCGATCGGGTGAGAGCCTGCTTCTACCGCACGATATCCGCGCCTCCGCCCTCCAGCAGGTCGAGAGCCGCCGCAAGATCGGCGAGGGTAATGATGGCGAGGTCGCCGGGGATAGTCATAGACAGCGCCGCCAGGGCAACACCGGAGCGTAACGCGGAGGGGATGTCGTCGCGGTCATCAAGCCAAGCATGCAGAAAACCGGCGGCAAAAGCATCACCCGCGCCCACCGGATCGACGATATCGACAGCCAATGACGCTTGCTCGAACACATCTCCAGCCCGGTTGATGGCGCACACTCCGGACTCGCCCAGGGTGACCACCGCCAGCTCCGCGCCGGAGCGATCAAGCAACCCACGGGCAACGTCACCCGGCTGTCCGGATAATCCCCAGATGGTCCAGGCATCGCTCACTCCACAGAGCAGCACTGTCGCCTGCTGGCAGAGATCGTCCAGACCGCGGGCTGCTTCTTCAGGGGTCCACAGCAACGAGCGATAATTCACGTCGAGAATGAGCGGCACACCGGCGGCAACCGCTGCGCCTGCGAGACGTTGGCAGATGGCGGCGCAGTTTTCGGAGAGTGCCGGGGTAATGCCGGTCAAGTGCAATGCGCGTGCATTCACAACCAGGCCGGTGTCGATAGCATCGGCTTCGAGCATGGCCACTACTGAACCAGCCCGGTCGTAGGTAACCCGTGTGGGACGCGGGCGCGCTCCAGTCTCCATGAAATAGACGCCTGCCCGGTGGGCATCACTCCAGAGAACCTGGCTGGTGTCAACACCATGGCCGCGCAATTCATTAAAAATGCGCTGGCCGAGCGGGTTGTCCGGCAACGCCGAGAGCCAGCTCACCCGCCGCCCCAGCCGCGCCAGAGCCACGCAGACATTCGACTCCGCCCCACCAATGGTGACCGCAAGTGTGCCGGTCGTCTCCAACCGGCTTCCACCGGTAGTCGTCAGCCTGATCATCGTCTCGCCGAAGGTGACCAGATCGTAGCGTTCAGCAGTCAAAGAGCGGCTGCTTTCCTAGCCAACATGCGCCGGGAGGTGACCGTCAACGGTCGAAACCTCAGTGGTGAGATCGAACGCCCACTGGCAGTCACGTTTCACAACCTTCAAACCGATGGCTGTCTCCGAGCGAATGATGCCCGGCACGATGGCCAGCTCATCGGTGAGGAAATCAAAAAGCTGTTCCTGACCCTGGAAGGCAGCGGTGAGAATAATATCCTTCTCGCCTGATGTTATGACGAGCCACATGACTTCAGGCAAGGCGCCGAGGGTCTCGGCAACTTCGTTCACCCGTTGCGCCTCAACCTGCACGGTGATGACAACGGTCAGCTGATAGCCCAGATGCTCCGGCGCAACAAGCGCGGTAATGCGCAACAGCCCGCTATCGGTCAACCGGCGCACACGATAGCGAACAGTCGCTTCTGGAACATCAAGCTGACGGGCAATCTCCCGGTTGGAACAGCGGCCATCCGCTTGCAACAGGCTAATAATCTGACGGTCGAGCGTGTCTGGCTCGAGATCTCGTGGCCGGCTCAATATCTTTTCCCGGCCAGGACGACCGGGGCGCGACGCCCACCTGCCAGTCTGCTCAGTTGCCGTTTCGTGCTGCTGCGGCAGCCTGCCATTCGTCATGTGTTATCCCCCTGACTTCAGGTTGCGGGTATCGTCGCGGCCTGCTGCGCCGATGCGTTGAGAGGACGTATCTCTGCCATTCCATGGCACGCTAGCCCGACTAGAGGCATATCGATGAGAGACGGCACCCGCAAATCTACTGTTTCGATATATGCACTGTGCGACATGAACCGTAAAACGTCAAGCGCCTGACGCATATTTGCGTGAGTACGACGGAGCGGAATGATGGTTCCAAGAGGTGTGAACCGCGAAAGCGTGGGTTTTTTGTGGCCCTGAAGACGCCGGTGGTCAGATGCGCTGAGAGGACAGGTTTAGCCCGTCGTCATGCCTCCCCGGAACAACGATGCTTCTCAATCGTCATCGTCACCGTCATTCTTTTCTTTCTTGTCATCCTGCTTGTCATTCCCGCGACCAGGCTTGTCCGGTTTCTCTGGCTTGTTGCCCGGATTGCCCGGTCCGGTATCGGAATCCTCCGGCTGCCCAGGCTCATCTCCGTCATCTCCATCATCTGGAGGAGCAGTGGCTGGTTGTTCCTCGATCACCTCGGTGGGCGGCGGCTCGTCCACAACCACTTCGGTGGGCACGGATTCCACCGGAGGTTGGACTTCGTCAGCAGGCTCGACCGCATCTGACTCCGTAACCGGCGCGGCCACATCAGCCTCGGAAGTATCGGTTGGAGAAGGCTCGGCAGTTGGAGTTCCGGTGGAGGGTAGCAAGGCAGGATCGTCGTCCTGAGCAGCAGATTCCCCGTTGTCACCAAACACCGTCACACCCGCGAATAGCACCGTCAGCAGCAACCCGACGCCGATAAGACCGGCGAACCACGGACCACGCCACAACGAACCTGGATGTCTGCCTGCAGCTACCGCCGCAACCTGGGCCGGCGCCGCGGACGAACCGCCGGACAGAGAAAGTGTTGGGGCGGCGGATTTGATCGTGGCAGCGCCCGCCACGGCAATACCGGCGGGTTGGAGATTTCGAGCGCCATCAGGCGCGCTCGCAAACTGCCTGGCGAACTCGCCGGCGGTCGGGAAGCGTTGACCCGGATCTTTTTCCAACGCCCGGCTAACGGCAAGACTGGCCGCAGCTGGCATGCCGTCGCGCCGCTGATGGACTGGTTCAGGCTGCTCATCAATCTGCGCCAGCATGACCGCATACGGAGCGCGGCCGGCAAATGGAGGCGCACCGCTCAATAGCTCGTATGCCAGAATTCCAAGCGCATAGATGTCAGACCGCGGCGTTGCAGGCTCACCCCGCAGCTGCTCGGGAGCCATATAGGCCGGAGTGCCGATCACCGCGCCGGTAGTCGTGACGCTCATCTCATCGGTCAGGTTGGCGATCCCAAAATCAGTCAGGGTCACCTTGCCGGCAGCGTCCACCATGATGTTCTCGGGCTTGATGTCGCGGTGGACAATCCCACGCTCGTGGGCGTAGTCCAGGGCCGAGGCTGTCTGCGTCAGATAGTCGCTGATCTCGGACACCGCAAGCTCGCGCTCGCCCACCAACGCCCGCAGAGTGCGGCCCTCAATGAGTTTCATCGCGATGAAATAGGAACCGTCAGCCTGCCCGGTGTCATAGATTGGAACGATGTTTGGGTGGTCCAACTTGGCGGCTGCTCTGGCCTCGCGCAGGAACCGGGCGACGCTGACCTCGTCGCCGGTGATCTCCGGCAGCAGCACCTTCAGCGCAACGTCTCGCCCCAGCCCCGGATGGTGGGCACGATACACCCGCGCCATCCCGCCCCGGCCAATTTCTTCTTCGATACTGTAGCGGTCAACCTGCGTCCCGCTAAGCTCTTGCATCACACCCTCAGGTTCATATCCGCGGTAAGCGTTCTGCTTACCATAGTAAGTGAACCACTACATGCGAAACGAACCTTAGCCCGTGACGAAGCGATAGATGACGCCATTGACAATGTCACAGACATACACCTCGCCGGCCTCATCCTCGCCAAAGGAGCTGATAAGTCCAGGGCCCGGGAGCCGGAGCATCTCGGTCATCTGCCAGGCGCCGGCGTCGTCTTGCCAACCGGTCCACACCCTGCCACTACAGAAATCGCCAAAGAAGTATGCGCCCTGCAACGCCGGGAACTCCGGCCCGCGGTAGACGTTGCCGCCGATGACCACGCAGTTTCCATCGTCATAGGTTGGGTAGGTCAGAATGGGAGGCACAAGCCCAGTGGGATCACACGGACCTTCCCACTCGTCCCAACACTGGCTGCCCTCATACATTGGCCAGCCAAAGTTCTGGCCGGCCGGCGTGTCTGCTGGCTGGTAATTCACCCACTCCTCGGTAAACTGCCCCGGTCCGCCGATGTAGAGATCATTGGTGGCGCGATCGAATGAAAAGCGCCAGGGATTGCGCAGACCGTAGGCCCAGACCTCTGGACGCGCGTCGGGGTCATCCACAAACGGATTGTCGGCCGGAATACCGTATGGATCGCCGCTATCAACATCTATTCTGAGAATCTTGCCGTAGAGCGATCCGAGATCCTGGGAGTTGTACTGCAGCTCAACCGCCGAGCCACCGGTGCCGAGACCGATATAGAGATAGCCGTCCGTCCCAAACAGGAGCTGCCCGCCATGAAAGTTCACCTCGGGCTGGTCCAGCGTCAGCAGGATCGACTCGCTGTTCGGGTCGGCGACTCCGTCCGGACCTGTGCTGAAGCGCGAGATGACATGGTCTCCGTTGAGATCGCTGTAGTGCACATAGAGGAAACCATTCTCCGCATAGAGAGGATGAAAGGCGACCCCCAGCATGCCCTGCTCGTGCTCATACCCGAACACGCCGGTCTGGATAACCCGATCTCGAATGTCGAGGAACATCGTGCCGTCGAGGGGTTTGATCGTCCCGACTTTTTCAAGGATAAAGATCCGGCCACTGTCATCACCAGCGTGGGTCACGAAAGCAGGCTGGGTGAAGCCGCTGCCAACGTTCTCGACGCTCACTGTCACACCATCCGGGTTGAATGAGGCCGGTGGTGGCGACGTGCTATCCGGCGGTTGCGTCGCCTCCGTTGCGGGAGGCTGCGGCGGCAGAGTCGGCTCTAATGGAGGCTGGGTCGGACCATCCGGCGGCGCGGGCGAGCCCTCCGGCGGCTGTGAAGTGGGCGCGGGCGGAACCGGCGTTTCACCTTGCGGTGGCGGTGTCGTCATTGTGCCGGTCGCGACGCCGGGCAACGAAGGAGTCTCGGTCGGTTCACCCGGTCCGGCCTCATCTGGGCCACTGCACGCCGCGATCAGGAGGAGCCCCACAAGCAGCAAGCCAACGACACGCAGCGCGCCGGCAGACATTCCAGAACTACCCAAAGAGAACTGTTTCATGGAGATCGTTTTCGCCCATCGTTTATTGCGAGTAAAGATTTGGATGCCATTCTCTGACGGAGCACTCCCCGCGCGAGATCCATTCGGCTGCGCTTAGGATGGCACCAGAGGAGTTATGCTGCCCGAAGAGGAGCCGGCTGTTACATCCGCCAGCCGCCGAGCGAGGTGCGCAGCCAGTCGCTCGTTGCCGGCCTGCGTAGAACATGCACATGCACATGGTCAACGGCGCCATCTTCGCCCGGCACGGCGACCACCTCGCTCACGCCCCGCCAACCGTCCTCCGCCAAACGATACAGGAAGCGCTGGGCGGTTGCGCGGCCAGGCTCGGCGAGCCAGAGCGTTCCATCCGGCGTCAACACCTGGTCGATCAGCTGCATCAACGGCACCACATCACGACCCTCATACAAAACGTCAGCCGCCATGACGACTGGAAACGCATGATACGCGTCCAGCCGGTTGCGAGCCTGGGTGCTGGGCGAACGCCAGTCGAGCTTAAGCGTGCGGGCACTCGCGCCAGCGTTGGCAAGCGTGTTGTAGCGCAGGAAAGAGAGCGCGACTTCAGAATAATCAGCCGCAACGACCGTCGCCCCGGCGGCGGTTGCCGCGGCCGCGGTGACGCCCAGACCACTCCCCAGCTCAAGCACCCTCTGGCCCGCCAGTTCGGATTGGCGGGCCAGCGCCATGTCCGCCATGGCAACGCCACTTGCCCAGACTCGCGTCCAGAACGGTTTCGCGAGCTGGGGATTCGCGGACGCTTCGGTAAACATGCGGTCGACCGCATCTTTTGATGGCAAATGGATCGTGTAGTGCTGGCCGGACAAGGAAAGCCGGACTGAAACCTGTTCAAGCCCATACTGCTGCGTCAGATGGTCGCGAAGCATGGCTGAACGGCGCTCAAGCCGCGTAATCGACGCAAGGCAGTCGCCCCCCGCGATCATCGGCCTGGCTGCATTTCATGTACTCCGCCATCTTGCAGACAGCGCACCGGCGGTTGAACGCGGGGAAGAACGAGGCTCATGCTTATTCTCATCACTCAGCATCTCCGTTTTTGGGCGAGGGTTGTCGCGTGCTCGGCGTGCTCGCCGCGAGCGCCAGACGCGGTCCATTGCTGCTCAAGAATAATACAAGTAGAACGATGGCCCAACTCGTGCCAACCAGGGTGACGACAACGCTTGAGCTCCACAATTGAGAGAGGCCGAGCACGGCTACCAGCCCCAATAGCTGACCACCAAGCACGGCGCCCATTGTCACTCGTGTCGTCCCGTCCAGATCATCTTCGGGAATCAGGCGCCGCAAGGTGACCGCTGCAACAAGATCACAGGTAACAATCAGCACGCCGCTGGCGAGCAAGATCGGGATCATGATCGCCACGTGGTTGGCAAGCCCAAGGACCACCATCCCCAGCGCCAGCATGATGACACTGCCAGTAACAACGAATCCAATGCCGATGCGTCCCAGAAGTTTGTGGATCGGCAGCGGCCCGATAAGCGCACCCAACCCGACCAGCCCCAACAACAAGCCGTAGTGGCCACTTGCGTACTCCAGATGATCGATCACGACGTCAATCAACGTCACGCGGATAACCGCGCCGAGCGCCGCAACCGCGATTATGCCCACTGCCACAAGCCGCAAAACTGGATGATGAAGCATGCGCTCCAGGGAGGCGCCCATCGGAGCCAGGAGCGGTTGTTTTTTAGAGCCGGTTAACCAGTTGCGGCGATGCAGTACTGTCATTGATCCCGCAAACAAGAGCGTAGCCCCCGCAAACGCCGCGCCCTCGGCCGCGGCAAAGAGGATCAAACCGGCTATCACCGCCCCGACAACGGCGCTGAGCTGCTCCACCCGGCCGATGAGGCGGTTGAAGACTGGCAAACCACGACCCGAGGCGACGGCTGGAATCAGTTGCGACTGCGCGCCCTCAATAACCACGCTGGCCCCGGACATCAGCCCGATCGAGACAAGCGCCCAACCGAGATCTCCACGGCTCGAGACGAAAACCAGCGAACCGGCCGCGGCGATGCGGGTCACGCTGGCGATGGCCAATGTCCACTTGCCCTGCTGGAAGAAACTTGCCCCCACGGGTCCGACGAACAGACGCGCAAGCACCTGCGTCAGCACAAACAGGGCGACGATCCCAACGTCCTCGGTCAGCCGGTAACTGAGGGTGACGATAGCCACCGAAGCCGTCCAGGCCGCGACCCGGTCCAGACCATAGCTGGCGACAAACGAACGTGCGGTGGGATCTGAGAGCGCGCGACGATATGCCCTGCCCGAGATTCGCTGTTGGATCGCAGTCTCCATTTCACGCATGAATGCGTTCTTCCATGGCGCCGCTTCCGCAATCGCCTGGCGATTGTGAGCTCGAAATGCCGGCGGACAGATGATTATTACTTAACATTACTTCAAAACGAATAGTCACGTGGCGGCGCAAATCACTTCACCCACGCACATCAACGTTCGTCTGGAATGTCCGAATCCGGGCGGGGGTTTCACGCGTTTGCCTGGATTTCCGCGACACTGCGCGGGTTGTTCTTTTCTCCAGCAGTGAAGGGATTATCCCAGGAAACCCCACCACCGGCAAAGCGATTGGGATCGAACGGCTGGAGATCGAACTCGGTCTGCCCCTCGGCAATCAACTGGGCAATTGCCTTGCCGGTGGCCGGCCCCCACGAGAAACCGCCGCCGTTGAATCCGGCGCTGACGAACAGACCCGCGGCCAGGTCATAGGGGCCGATCATCGGCAAACCGTCCGCCGTAAAGCCCATGATCCCGGCCCAGGCGCGCACCACCCGGATCGGACCGATCTTCGGAAACAGCGTCGAGAGGCAGCCGGCGCAACCGATCATGCAGCCGGCCACAACCTCTTCGGTGTAGTGGCCCAGCCCCTCGTCACGGTCAAAACGACGAAACCCACCACAGATGAGCTGTCCCGTGGCGGTCTGCCGTCCATACTCCTTGTCAAAATTCGTCCCAAATGCGTGCGGAAGCACGGTGTCAACCGGTTGTGTCACCAGGATCTGACCGCGTGCCGGCACAAGCGCGCCGGCTGGCAGGTCTTCCAGGAGTTTGGGGGTCCAGGCGTTCGTCGCGACAACCACGGTATCAGTCGCGATCGTTCCACGCTCGGTTTCGACGCCGGTTACGTTGCCATTGCCGGTCAGGATTGCGGTGGCCGGGGTCCAGGGAAAAATTTTTGCGCCCAGCTTTCGCGCGCCGCCTGCCTGGCCATGCACCAGGTGAAACGGCCAGAGGTGGCCAGCTCGCTCGGCATACTTCGCGCCCAGCAGCGCGTCCGACGCCGCCGGAATCAACTGTTGCAGCTCGTAGCGGTCAATCATCCTCACACCGGTGTCGAGTCCCTGGAGAGCGGCGGTCGTCTCGACCAGATGGTTCCACATCTCCTCGTCCTGCGCGATATCGACGCTTCCGGTCAACCTCAGATCGAAATCGTCACCAAGCTCGGCCGGAAGCTCTTCGCTAATGAGCCGCAGATTCTCACGAGTGAGGCCATAAACCGCCCGGCCAACCCGGCTGAACATGGAAGACCCGCTCCCGGTCTGCCCGGCGTTCCTGCCGGAGGCTCCAGAGCAGACGCCGCGCATTTCGAGCAACACCACCTCTTTGCCGCGTTTGCTGAGCTGATAGGCAGCGGCCGTCCCAGTCACCCCACCGCCAATCACTACGACATCCGCCCGCGACGGCAGTTCCTGACGCAAGTCATATACCTCGTTTGACCTTCGTTTGCCGTTCCCTTGAGCGTTCATGACTACTTCTCTTTTCAATGTTTAACTATCGAATCTCTTAAGAAGACAACGGCCTTTACCGGTCATCCTGAAGCAACGAAAGACCTCTGGTTTCACTAATCGACGTCCAACGAGAGATCCTTCGTTGCCTCAGGATGACCGATTGGAGCGGTTCGCTTCGTCGAGAACTGGATGGACACAGGCATAGAATCCCGCAACGTTTAAAACACCGTCTGCAACCCGTTAATCACCAGCACGCTCACAATAATCACCACAATCAACCCGAACACGACCGCCGCCGTTGTGAGCATCAGCTGCCACACAGCCGACTTGTAGGCTTTTCGCTGGGCGCGGACCGTCTGGGCAGACGGTGGCCGCCGTTGCCGCTCTACCTGTGTCGGCCGGCCCGGCATACTACCTGTATAGCGCTGCATCACCACATCTGCCATCAGCCGGCGCCGCATGATCTGGTCGTACTCCTTGCGGATATCCGGACGCGAGAGGACAGTATAGGCGGCGTTAATCAGTTTCGTCCGCTCCTCGGCCTTCTGCCGGGCTAACGGCTCGTTGAAATTGTCGGGGTGGGTGAGCCGCATCAGCGCACGATAGGTGCGCGTAATCTCCTCGCGGCTGGCGTCCAGAGACACGTCCAGCACCGCGTAGTAGTTAATGGATGGATCAAAGCGTTGGTTTCTGGACACGCGAGCGGTTTGCTCCTCAGATCGCGCGGTTTCGCCTGTATCAATCAGCCCAGTGTACTGTAGATGCGGCTAATCCGTGGGTCGGGACGATAGAATCCCGGGACAGAGCACGCCACCACGGAAGGAGCCGTCTATGCCAGCAAGCGACACCGACAACCTTATTCAACACGCGCAGAGCCTCGTCACCGGGGTAACACTCAATGTCATGGAGCGCCCTGGAACAGGCACGCCGGTGATCTGCCTGCACGGCATCTGGGATAACTGGCAGTACTTTTTACCGCTCGTTGCGCCGGGTCCCGGCTCGTTCGAGGGTAGACCGCTGCTGATGGTCGATCATCGTGGCCACGGACAATCCAGCAAACCGGAGTCCGGCTACGAGTGGAGCGACTACGCCGGCGATGTGGTCACACTCGTCAAAGAGCGCGGCTATGAGCGCGTCACGCTGGTGGGCCATTCGCTTGGAGCGTTAACCAGTCTACTTGCCGCCGCAGATATGCCCGCGAGGATCGAATCCATGGTCCTCGAAGACCCGCCACTTCCGCTACGGCCCGCCAGCGGCGATGTTTTCCGAGCCCTGCTGGAGCTGAAAGGACAATCCTTTGAAGCGGTCGTCGAGGAGTTCATGATCTGGCGGCCATGGCTGAAGCAAGAAGAGGCCGAGGGGTCCGCCCGGAGACTACTCGATACAGCCAGCGGAGTACTCAGAACAGCGGGTGAACGCCTTCTGGCCAACGCCGCCATCCCTACCCCTGATGTCACCATCGACGCGCCGGTGCTCGTCATCCAGGCCGGCATCCCCGAGCAACGCGCCTTTGGCGAGGGTGGCCGCGAGCTGCTCGAAGCTGTCATCCCGAATCTCACGGTTGAGACCATCCCACACACGAGCCACAACGTCCTGCGCGAACAACCCGAACCCTACCGGCAACTGTTGGCGGAGTTTTTCGGTGGCTGAGTCTCCGCCCGGTTGGGCGCGCGAGTTCGTCGCGTCCGCGCGCGCCGGCCGGATGGCAACCTCCAGCGCCGAGAGTGAGCCGCACGTGATCCCGATCTGCTTCGTGCTGCTCGACGACACTATCTATTCGGTCATCGACGAGAAGCCAAAATCGGGCCGTCGTCTGTTACGGCTGCGCAACATCGACCAGACCGGCCAGGCCGCCCTCGTCGTCGACCACTACGACGAAGACTGGTCCCAGCTCGCCTTCGTCCTGCTGCGTGGGCCAGCTCAGACGATCCCAGGCAACTCCACTGCATTGGCGGCACTGCGAGAGAAATACCCTCAATACCTCGACATGTCTCTTGACAGGGCAGAGATGGTCGAACTGCGGGTGAAGCGTTGGACGGCGTGGAGAAGCACGGAGACACCGTAACGTCAAAATGTCATCCCGGCAAAGGAGGGATGACAGGCAGCACCATGGACATTGATTGGTGTTCAGGGCTATCCATAGCTTGCCATCATCCCCTTTTCGCCGTATAGTGCGCTCACGCGAATCCTGACAACAGTCTGGAGCTAGAAGACAATGTTAATCCCACAGGGACAGTCATAGAGGGTAACTGCGCTCTCTATCGAACCTGACAAAACTGGATGGTGGCTTCGTTTGGGGCCCGCCTTTCCGGCGTGAGCGCACGCGCCCAGCCAACAGGTCGATACTGACAGTTCAAGGTGGAATGCACGTTGTTTGCAAAACTTCCCGCATACCCTGTTTATCTCATCATGTCCGGCTTCGGAGCGTTGTTCTTCTCGATCTTCGCCACCGTAAGCTCGATCTACCGTATTCAAGACGCCGGCCTCAACCCGTTCCAGCTGCTCCTGGTTGGCACAGTGCTTGAAGCTACCTGCCTGCTCTTCGAGATCCCAACCGGTATCGTGGCCGACACCTACAGCCGGCGGTTATCGGTCATCATCGGAACGGTGCTGATTGGAGCGGGTTTCATGCTGGAGGGGGCGTTTCCGGTGCTGTTCACCATTCTGCTGGCGCAGGTGGTCTGGGGCATCGGCGCGACCTTCACCAGCGGCGCGGAGGAAGCCTGGATCGCCGACGAAATGGGTGAGACCGGCATTGGCAAGGTCTTTATGCGCGCGGCACAGTTTGGCCAGTTTGGGGCGCTCATCGGCATCGTCGCCAGTGTCGCTATCGCCAGTATCAACCTGAGCCTGGCACTGCTGGTGAGCGGCGCGCTGTTCGTCGCGCTGGGGATCTTTCTGGCGTTCGTCATGCCAGAGACTAACTTCACGCGGG
>JACCZH010000184.1 GCA_013696045.1 Chloroflexia bacterium | reverse complement strand
ACCATATACGGCCCCGTGCCCACCATGTTCAGGGCAAACCACTCGTGGGCATACGGGTCGGCGTCGGTTTTGTTGGCTTCCATCGCGGCCGGCGAGACGATAAGCGGGCCATACTCGGACGCCATGGCCGACAGGAAGAGCGGCTCCGGCTTGGTCATGGTGAACGTGATTGTGGTAGCGTCAACCGCCTCCATCGAGGCGGGATCAGGGATGAAGCGCTTCAGCACGTCCACCGGCCCACGGCTCATCTCAATGAAACGGGTCAGTGAATCAACCACGGCCTGAGCATCACAGTCTGTACCGTCGTGGAACTTGATGCCCTCATCAATGGTGAAGGTGAACTCGGTCAGGTCATCGTTGGACTCCCAGGAGTTCGCGAGCATCGGCTGGAATTCGAAGGTGCTCTCGCCGTCGAACCGCAGCAGCATCTCATACGTAGCCAGGAACAGGCTACTGGCCTGGTTGTCGTAGGCGGATTGCGGGTCAAGGTCCGGCACGCCGCCGGTGAAGAGCATCACAAACTCACGGTCGTCGGACTCATTGCGCTCTGCGTTCGCGGTAGGGTTAGCCTCGCTGGCACTACCATCGGCTCCTGGCGTGCTTGTGGCCGAAACGACCGGCACTCTGGTATTCGCTGGCACCGCAGCGGCAGTATCCGGCGTTTCACCGTCTCCCCCATCGCCTTCATCACTGCCACACGCAGCCAGCAACGACATGATGACCGGTGTCGACAAGCCCAGCGCCAAGCCGCGCTTGAGCACCTGCCGGCGAGTGAGCGCACCGAACCGGACGCCCGCAAGAAGGTCGAGAAATTGCCTGTTATCTGATTGGGACATTCGCGTCTCCTCTACATTACAACGTCAGCGAACCTGTGTGCTCACACCCACTCCCCTTTGTGACCACACGACCTGTCGCGATGCACCTCCTTCGTCAGCAGATCAAACTGCTGAAAAAAACACCTTAGCTTCCTCGAGTTCGTGGATCGAAATAATCACGCAGACCATCCCCCAGCAGGTTGAAACCAATAACCGTCAGGGTAAGCGCGACGCCAGGGAAGGTGAAATACCACCAGGCCTCGCGGAAATAGGTGCGCGAGTTGGAGATCATTGCGCCCCACTCCGGAGAGGGCGGCTGGGCGCCCAGTCCGATAAAGGAAAGGCCAGCGGTCGCCAGCACGGCAAACCCGACATCAATCGTGGCCTGGATGATAATTGGCGCAACGGCGTTTGGCAGGATGTGGCGCATGATGAGTCTTGGAGTGCCGACCCCAATCGCCCGGCCTGCCTCCACATAGTCACGCTCCTTAATCTGGAGCACCTGCCCACGAATCAGGCGGGCGTACCATGGCCAGTAGACCAGCGTCAGCGCGATCACCGTGTTACGCAGGTTTGGCCCGAGGGCAGCCGCGATGGCCATGGCCAGGATAATTGCGGGGAAGGCCAGAAACACATCGGTGACCCGCATCAGCAGCTCGTCGATCAAACCGCCGAAATAGCCGGCCAGCACGCCCACCAGTGTGCCCACCGGAATGGCAATGGTCAGAATCAGTGTGGCGATGCCGAGCGAGATCCGCGCGCCCGCCATTACCCGGCTCAGCACATCGCGCCCAAGCTCGTCTGTCCCGAGCAGGTGCGCCGATGACGGCCCAACGAGCTTGTCCTGGATAGATGGGACGAGCGGATCATAGGGAGCGATCATCGTGCCGAAGATACAGATGAAGAAGAAAACGGCGAGGATACCCAAGGCGACAACATTCAGCGGACTCTCGCGCGCAAAGCGCTTGACAAAGTAGCGAAAGCCGGTTCTTCTGGATGGTCCCTTGGCCTGGGTTTGCAGCTGCCCGGCGGCCGGAGAGGTCGTGAGCGTATCTTGCGTGCTCATGTGACGCGGATCCTGGGATCAAGGAAGATATAGGCGATATCCACGATCATGTTGGCCAGTACATAGGCAAAGCCGATCACCAGCGTGACCGAGATCAATGAGTTGGGATCCTGGTTCTGGATGGCCTGGAACGCGTAGCGGCCAATGCCGGGCCAGGAGAACACAATCTCCACCAGCACCGTGCCGCTCAACAGCAAACCCAGCTGCAGACCGGTAACGGTGATGGCCGGCAGCAGCGCGTTCTTCAGCGCGTGGCGAGTGATGACAGTGTTGTTCTTCAGGCCCTTGGCGCGCGCAGTGCGCACGTAATCCTGATTCAGCACCTCAAGCATGGCCGAGCGGATCATCCTCGTCACCGGGGCGAGCGAGATGAAACCGAGTACAAAAGCCGGCATGGCCAAGTGCTGGATTGTCGTGACGAAGACATCGAAATTGAGGGTGAGCAGAGCGTCAACGCTATACAGGGTCGTTATCGTGCGCGGAGGATCCACGCCGATCGGCAGACGCTGGCCATCCGGCAGCCAGCCGAGCCGGGCAAAAAACACGAACTGTAAGACAATCGCCAGCCAGAACGACGGCATCGAGAGTCCGATAACCGAGACGATGCGGCCGAAGGCATCGATGCCCGAATTCTTCCTCACAGCTGAAATGACGCCCAATGGCACACCGAAGATAATCGCGAACGCCATTGCCGCCAGGGTCAATTCAAATGTTGCTGGAAGATAACGCTTGAGATCATCGCTAACCGGACGGCGCGAACTGAGTGAATCGCCGAAATCCAACTGAACGATACCGGTCATATAGCTGACATAGCGCTCCACCACCGGATCGTCGAGCCCGTATTCCTCGCGAATTTGCTGAACGGCCGCCGGGCTGGCCCGCGGTCCAGCGATGTTGCGGGCAGGATCGCTGGGAACCAGGTGCATGAGCACAAACGTCACGATTGAGAGGGCGAAGACGACGAAAATCAGAAAGAAGAGTCTGCGAATAATCAGGTGCAGGACCATCCTGGGCCGCTAACCTTCTACTACAGTGAACGCCTTGTTGATGGGGTAAACCCCTGCCCCGGTCAGCGTCACACGTTGTGGTTCAGAAGAATTCGTAGCGGCATTATAACTAACATCGGTTTGAACGCAAGCGCATTGATGGAAGTCGCGGGGCATGAAACGGGGCGACTCCGTGAGTCGCCCGCACGCAGACGATGATTGCGGCAATCAGGCTCCCTGGACGACGCTCTTCTCCTCAGGCACAGGCTCGGGCTCAACCCGAGGCTGCATGGGAGCAAAGCCGGCGCGGCGCACGCGATAGGCGGTCGCTCCGATCGGGGTGATGTACGGCGTCGGCATGCGCTCGAAGATTACGTTATCACCGACCGTTACCGGCCCTTCGCCCGGAAAGAGCGTAAACGTCAGATCGCCCGATTCATCATCCGGTTCAATAAATCCGTAATTGTCCTTCTCGTCATAGAAGACGACCACCCCTGTCTCAGCCATTGCGACCCCCTTCTGCCCCAGAAAATCCTCTGTTCTTCTTGATTCTATCTGGAAGAGGGTGCTCGTTGTTCTCGTTGGTGTCCAATGATCTGCTTCACCGACGGTGTCGCAGATGTCTGTTTGTTCATATCTCTGAACTGACTTGGCAACCTTCCGTATGGCGACGTGCTTTAGCGTTACCACAGATGCGATGGCATTCGAGGGGTTCCCTATGGAGTTGTGGTGGGTCGGAAGAGACCAAGTCAAATACCGTCGGCTCCCGTAGCCTGCATACCAACCTGGCGATCATTGCGAACACAGTTCGCGCGCCAGGGGAACAGCATGATTCAGATACACCACATCTCGCCCCTGGCTGTATTACTTTTCAGTCTGACAACGTTTACCGTAATATTTGTGTTTGCCTTGGCGCGGGCTTCCGCCTCGACAGTTGTCGCGGCCGACACCTTCAGTCGCAACGCGGTTGACAACTGGAGACCGGCTGAGACTGGCGGCTCGTATTTGCTTACCGGCGGCGCGGCCAACTTTGACGTCGCCGATGGTGTCGGAACAATGCGGGTTCCCAAGGCGGGCGTCACACGCACGGCAACCCTCCCTAGTGTGTCTGTCCAGAATGTTGATCTTCGGGTGCGCGTCCAGACAGATAAGGACGCGACCGGTGGCGGACTTGACGTCGATCTCATTGCTCGCCGCATCGCAGCCAACACTGAATATCGCTTTCGTGCTCATATTTCAGCAGACGGGAGCATATCAGTCCGTATCGTCCGGGCAGTATCTGGTCAAACTGTCCAACTGGGCAGATCCGGCACCGTCCAGGGTCCAACCCACACTGCAGGCCGCGCGCTCTGGATACGCGCCCAGGCAACGGATGTGAACCCAACTACCTTACGGATGAAGATCTGGGAGGATGGACAATCTGAACCCGACGCCTGGACGTATGGAGCCAGCGATAACACTCAGAGCCTGCAAGCGTTGGGGGCGGTGGGACTGCGTGCTTTCGTCTCTAGCACCAGCAATAATGCGCCGGTGACATTCGCCTTCGATGAGTTAGAGGCGCGTTCGCTACCGGCTCTCGACGTTCCTGTCCTGATCGGCGCGGGCGATATCGCATCCTGCACGAGCAGCGGAGACCAGGCGACAGCTTCCCTTCTGGACGGCATGCGGGGCACGGTTTTCACTATGGGTGACAACGCCTATCCGCGAGGGAG
>JACCZH010000141.1 GCA_013696045.1 Chloroflexia bacterium | reverse complement strand
GTTTGCAGGAGCATGTTGCGCAGCACCTCGGTCGTCATCACAATGATCGGCGCGCCGGGGTTCTCGGTGACGTCACCGGTGAGCAACCCGACTTCCTGACCGTAGATCACCCGCAGATCGCGAAATTTCTGATTTGAGAGCGCCTTGATTGGTGTGGTGTAGATGACTTTTCCACCGCGCCGGAACGACTCGTACACGCCGAACTCCGCCACCACGGTTTTTCCTGTGCCTGTAGGCGCGGCGACCATAACCGAGTCTCCCTCCAGGAAGGTCTCGATCGCGTCAACCTGAAAGTCGTCGAGCGGAAAAGGATAGAGTGCGGAGAATTGCCGTAGCGCCTCCGCAGTTTGAGTGGATACGTTCATCAACCAACATCGTCTGCCGCAACCGACCGCCCCTGGCGTGAAGTGGCCTATCGATGCGGACGTAAAAGCGTGTAGAAACCTACGGTAACCAGCGGACATAAGACGCCCGATCATTTTTCGGAGTATACCAACCGTCACGGCATGGTCTCTCTACCCTGTTGACCGCTGCCTCCGCGAGTGCGAGACTAGCTTTCGGGTTTCTGGGCCAGGAGAGGAACCGTCGATAGCCAGATTACCGGGGATGAACCTTCGGACGGCCAGTAAGCCCGACGCGGGCGGCAGGGGCGCGCTGCGGTATCTCCTACCCAGCACACTCTTCCAGGCGCAGATGTTTTCCTCGCTGCGCTACCGCAACTTCCGGCTGTACTGGATCGGGACCGTCGTCGCCAACACCGGCGACTGGATGGACCAGATCGCGCTGGGCTGGCTGATGTGGCAACTGACCGGCAGTGGCACCTATTTAGGTTTGCTGGCGTTTTTCCGGGCCGCGCCGATTCTCGTCTTTACCCTCTTTGGCGGCGCGTTGGCTGACAGGGTCGAGCGCCGCAGGCTGATGCAGGGCACCCAGAGCTTCGCGATGTGTCTGGCGCTCTTGCTGGCGTTCCTGGTCTTCACCGGCATGGTGGAGGTGTGGCACGTGCTGGCGATTGGCGCGTTGCGTGGCGTCTTCATGAGTATTAACATGCCCACCCGCCAGGCGTTGATGTCGGACATCGTTCCACGCGAGAGCCTGATGAACGCGATTGCCCTCAACTCGGCCACGATGAACCTGACGCGCATTCTGGGCGGGTCGCTGGGCGGGCTGATGATCACGTTTATCGGTATTGGCGGCGTTTTTCTGGTCAACGGACTCTCGTTTGTCATCCTGATTACCGCGCTGGCGTTGATGACCATTCCGCCGATTACCAGGTCGTTGGAGAGAAAGTCGCTGCTGGCGTCTATTGCCGAGGGGTTGGGATATATTCGCGGCAACCCGCAGTTACGCGGGTTGATCGTACTGGCGCTGGTGCCTATGATCTTCGGGATGCCCTATATGACGCTGCTGCCGATCTTTGCCGACCAGGTGCTGGGCGTTGGCAACGAAGGCTATGGTTTGCTGGTGGCGTTTACCGGCCTCGGCGCGATGATCGGCGCACTGACCATTGCGGCGCTCTCCAGCATGCGCCAGCGCGGTAAGGTCATGCTGGTTGTGATGGTCATGTTCGGGGTCATGCTGTTGCTGTTCAGCCAGTCGCCCTGGCCGATACTTTCCTATGCGCTGCTGCTTGGTGTCGGGGCCGGCCAGACGACCTACATGGCGTTGAACAACACACTGTTGCAGACGTTGTCGTCGGACGAGATGCGCGGCCGGGTGATGAGCATCTTCTTCCTGAACCGGGGCATGGTTCCGCTTGGGACGGTCGGCGCGGGCTTTGCCAGCGAATGGATCGGCGTGCAGTGGACAATTACGGCTATGGCGGGGGTTCTGGTTTTGCTGGGTCTGGTCATGTTTGTGCGTTCCCCGCAGATCCGGGAGCTTGCGTAGGACACCGCCCCTTTTGTCGTAGCGGCGCAATGTATTGCGCCGCTAGGTGTCGAGATGGTTTCATCGGCTGTCTAATGGATGAGTCTTGGCCTCGGATCGTGTCTGCCAGCACCGCTTAGGAGAACCGTGAGGATCGGGATCAACGGGCATTTGCTCTCGTTTGAGGAGACGTACCGGCAGGCTGGGGTGAGCCGGTATATTGAAGCGTTGTTGAAGGAGCTTCCAACGGTTGCGCCGGACGACGAGCTGGTGGTGTTCACTGGCCCGGTCAATGCTGAGGATGAGCGCAGGTTCGACCCAAAGATTGAGTGGCGCCAGAGCAGGTTGCCGACCGCGAGCCCGCCGGTGAGGATCGTCTGGGAGCAGATGCTGGGTCCGCTGGTTACGAGGCGCGCAGGGGTTGACGTGATGCATTTTCCGGTCAACGTAGTCTCGTTGCCGCCCAGTGAGCCACAGGTAGTGACGGTACACGATCTGGCGTTCCACCATTTTCCTGAACAGTATCCAGCCGCCAAACAACGCTATTTGCGGCTGATGACTCGCTTGTCAGTGAACCGGGCGCGGCGGGTGATAGCGGTGTCGGAGGCGACCCGGCAGGATATTATCCAACTGTATGGTCTTCCTGCAGAGCGGATTGTGACGGTTCCCAACGGTATTGGCGCCGAGATGCAGCCCTTGCCCGCGGACGATGTGGCCGAGTTTCGCCGCGAGCAGGGGCTGCCCGAAGACTTCTTACTCTTCCTGGGCACGCTTCAGCCACGCAAGAATCTCGAAACGTTGTTGCGGGCGTATGCCACGATTACAAACGAGGTTGACTGGCCGCTCGTCGTTGCCGGTGGGACCGGCTGGCAGTTTGACCGCATTTTTGGGCTCGTGAGGCAGCTTGGCCTGGTGGAGCGGGTACGCTTTGTAGGCTACGTTGCCAGCCACCAGCTGCCACTCTGGTATAACGCGGCGACGCTGTTTGTCTATCCGTCGCTCTATGAGGGATTCGGACTGCCGGTTCTGGAAGCGATGGCCTGCGGGACGCCGGTGATTGCCGCGAACACGTCGTCGCTGCCCGAAGTGGTCGGTGACGCCGGGCTGCTCGTTGATCCACGCAGCGCGCGTGGATTGGCTTCAACCATGCTGGCGGTGGCCGGCGATGGCGATCTTCGGCAACAATTGGGACTGCGTGGCAGAGCGCGCGCCCGGGACTTTAGCTGGACACGTACGGCAGAGCTGACCGTTGAGGTCTACCGGCAGGCGTTGCGCGAGAGTAAGTAAGGGGTTATTGCCACATGCAGGTCGGCGCTGGTAGTCAGCCAATACAGAGTGTCGGCGAGTTCGCGCTTATTAAAGGCATCGGACACGTCGTTCGATCGTCACGAGTGCGGTCATCCGGCCTGCGGTTAGGTCCGGGTGATGACGCCGCCATCTGGAAACCCCGGCCGGGCAGGCAGGTGGTCATTTCGACAGACATGCTGATTGAAGGCGCCCACTTCCGGCATGATTGGAGCAACGCGGAGTCGATTGGCCACCGGGCTCTGGCGGTGAACGTGAGCGACATCGCGGCCATGGGCGCTCGTCCACGGGTGGCGGTGGTGTCGCTCGGTTTGCGTGCCAAGTCGCACGACCGGTGGGTCTACGATTTTTACCGTGGCAGCGCCAACCTGGGGAATACCTGTCATTTCACCATCGCCGGAGGCGACATTGTAAGATCGCCGGATAAAACAATTGTGTCAGTAACGGTACACGGCGAGCTTCCGGCCGGATCCCACGGTCTGCGGCGTGACCGTGCCCGCCCCGGCGATATTGTGGCCGTCACCGGCCCGCTTGGGCTGGCGGCTGGCGGAGTGCGGATCCTCTCTGAAAACACACTACAAAAAGATGGCGCGCCAGTGATGCTTGAGGCACATCGCAGGCCAGTACCGAAGGTGTTGCAGGGTATGTTGCTCTTGCGCGCCGGGGTCGAGTCGGCGATGGATTTGTCTGACGGACTCTTTGGAGACCTGCCAAAGATATGCGAAGCCAGTGGAGTGACCGCGACGATTCGCCACGACCAGATACCGATTCCACACACGGTGCGCTGGAATTTTCCAGATTGGTTTGACCTTGCGACACGTGGCGGGGAAGATTTCGAGCTCCTGTTCACCTGTTCGCCCGACACGCTCGAGAGAGTCGGGAGACTTTTCCGTCGCTGGGGGTTATCCACCCCAATTCAGATCGGAACCCTGGCGTCCGCCAAAGCTGATGGTCCGGCTATCCGGCTGAAGGGACTGGACTTGCGCACTGTGGATGTCGAGCCTGGCGCGTTCGATCATTTTGGCGTGGCGGCAGCAGGGTAATGACTTCGGTCGAGAAGACATGTTGGTATAGCAATCATCTTCCATGTTGACAACCAAAGCACAGCCTGCGTATCCTAATCCCGACTTGGTAGGTCGGAATTAGGAGTGAGAGGTTCTGGTCAACGTATGGATAGACGATTGCTCAGCCGTCGTAAGGTGTTGCGGGGTCTGGCCGGCGGCCTGACGGTTGCCGTGACGATGCCGTTGTTGGCGGCCTGTGGCGGTGATGACGAGGATGATCCAACCGTGACAACGGCGACGGGCGCGGGATCAACCCCGGACTTCGTGCCCGGCGAGGCTACATCAACGGATGACCCAACAGCAACGGCTGGCGGGGATGCGACTGAAACGGGCGAATCCACGCCAGCGGCGGACGGTACTCCAGGCAGTGAGTCACCCGGCGCGACGACCGTCGAGCCGGGCTCGCTGGAAGGTCAGGAAGTGACGGTCTACTCTGGCCGCTCCGAGGAGCTGGTGGATCCAATTCTGCGCCAGTTCGAGGAGTTATCCGGCGCGACGGTGCGAGTGCAGTACGCCGACACGGCCGAGCTAGCGGCGACGATCCTTGAGGAGGGCGACAACAGCCCGGCCGATATTTTCTTCGCACAGGACGCGGGCGCGCTTGGCGCGATTGCGGACGAGGGCATGTTCGTCGAGCTGCCGCAAGACATCCTTGACATGGTTGATCCGCGCTTCCGTTCTGACAACGGCCAGTGGGTTGGCATCAGTGGCCGGGCGCGGGCGATTGTGTACAACACCGAGAATCTATCGGAAGCGGATATCCCTGAATCGATTCTGGATTTCACCGACCCCGCATGGGACGGCCGGCTCGGCTGGGCGCCGACAAACGGCTCGTTCCAGGCCTTCATCACCGCGTTACGGGTATTGGAGGGTGACGATGTTGCCCGTGAATGGCTTGAGGGAATCCAGGCCAACAACCCGAAGGTGTATTCGGGCAACACCCCGATTCTTGAGGCTGCGATGAGTGGTGAGATTGATGCCGGCTTCGTCAACCACTATTATCTCTACCGTGCTCTGGAAGAGGCGGGCGGGGAGATTACGGCTGATAACTACATCTATACCAACGGCACTCCGGGCGCGTTGATCAATGTGGCCGGCGCAGGCATGCTGAGCACGTCGGAGAACACCGAGGCAGCCGAGGCGTTGTTGCGTTTCCTGCTATCCGAAGAGGCGCAGCGCTACTTTGCCGATGAGACCTTTGAGTACCCACTGGTAACCGGGGTCGAGGCCGACCCACGGCTGGTGCCGCTGGAGGACATCCAGACACCGGACATCGATCTGTCCCAGCTTGAGGATCTTGAAGGAACGCTTGAACTGCTGACAGATGTTGGAGTGCTGTAACGGTGAATCAGGGCCGGGAAGAGGCTTCAGGCCGTGCCGCGCCAAGGCGTGGTGGCAAATCCCGGCGCCGTTCCCCGCTTCTACGTGGAGCGCCGGCAGCTTTATGGCTGCCGGCGCTCGTGGTTGCCGTCATTATGGTGCTGCCGATCGGCTATCTGGTTCTGCGAGCTTCTCAAGGCGGGACCGACATCCTCGACCTGATATGGCGGCCACGCACCTTCATGCTGCTGCGCAACACTGTTGTCCTGGCTACGATTGTTACCGTCGCCTCGGTGCTGATTTCGTTGCCGGCCGCCTGGTTAACCTCGCGGACCGACCTGCCCTGGCGTCGCTTCTGGTCGGTGGCGCTCGTCCTGCCGCTTGCGGTGCCCAGCTATGTGGGCGCGTTCGCGATTGTCGCGGCTCTAGGCCCACGCGGATTGCTACAGAGCAGGCTGGAAACGCTGTTCGGAATTGAACGGCTTCCGGAAATCTACGGCCTGTTCGGGGCGGCATTGACCCTTACGCTGCTCTCGTATCCATATGTCCTGCTCACCTTGAACGCAACCATCTCCAGCATGGACACCGCGCTTGAGGAGGCGTCGCGGTCGATGGGCTATGGGTCCCTTGCGACCTTCCGGAAGGTGACACTGCCGCTGCTGCGTCCCGCTGTGGGGGCTGGATCGCTGCTGGTGGCGTTGTATGTTTTTAGTGACTTCGGCGCGGTGTCCCTGTTGCAGTTTGATTCATTTACGCGAGCAATCTACACGCAGTACACCGGTTCGTTCGACCGCACACTGGCCGCCGGCCTGGCGTTGGTGCTTGTCGGGCTTACGGTGACATTGCTCGGCTTCGAGTCCTGGTCGCGGGGTGGCGCAGGCTACCACCGCAGTACGGCAGGAGTCATGCGTCCTTCGCGGATGTTGAAGCTCGGACGCTGGAAAGCGCCTGCGGTCGCCTATTGCGCGACAGTTGTCGGCTTGGCTCTGGTGATGCCGATCGGTGTCATTCTGTACTGGCTGGTGCGCGGCTTGCGCGCCGGGGAACCACTGCGGCTGGTATGGGACGCCGGTTTGAACTCGGCCTACGTCTCGCTGCTGGCGGCGCTGGTGGCGGTGCTCCTGTCCATCCCCGTGGTGCTACTTTCTGTGCGGCACGCCGGGCCGTTTAGTGGCTTGATCGAGCGCGCAACCTATGCCGGCTACGCCCTACCCGGGATCGTGGTGGCCCTGTCGCTGGTCTTTTTCGGGGCAAATTACGCGCCATTTCTGTATCAAACAACCGGGATGCTGGTGCTCGCCTATGTCGTGCGCTTTATTCCACAGGCGGTGGGATCGATGCGGGCAGCCTTGCTTCAGGTGAGCCCGCATATCGAGGAAGCCGCGCGC
This sequence comes from Chloroflexia bacterium, assembly GCA_013696045.1. Lineage (GTDB taxonomy): Bacteria > Chloroflexota > Chloroflexia > Thermomicrobiales > CFX8 > JACCZH01. The sequence goes on along the minus strand of JACCZH010000141.1, from coordinate 5,374 downwards.
AGCCTGGGCTATAACTCGCCGCGCGTATGGCTTTCCGTGACCGGCCCACTGGCTCGGCACGGGCTGTTGAGTGGCGGGTTGCTGGTATTTCTCACCGTGATGAAAGAACTGCCAGCCACGTTGCTGCTGCGGCCGATCGGCTTTAACACCCTCGCCACCCGTATCTGGGGCGCCACTGCCGAAGGCTTCTGGGCCCGTGCCGCCGCCCCAGCCCTGCTGTTGATCCTCATCTCGGCGATTCCCATGATCGTCATCTCGCTACGCCAGTCGCGGGTGGATGCAAGCCGCGGGTAGCGTAGTGCTCTGCCGGCATTGAGCGATCATTACGTGCGCGGTATCCGTCATATTGCGAACGGTATACTTGTGCTCATCGGAAAGGATGCACATGTGGCGGACTACCCTGTCAACCATGATGACAATCCAGAAGACCTTCCATCGCTTCGGATTCCTTGTGTTAGTGAAATCACGCCTGAAGTGCTGGAACGCCGGCAACGTACTGTCGAGCGCATCGGTACGTTGCGAAAGAAAATTGGACCTATCGGGATTGCGTCCGATGATCTTCTCCACGAGAGCCGCCAGGAGGATGAGGAGCGGGTCAACGGGTGGTTCACTGATACGTGAACGACGATGCCATGTTCAATTGTGAGCCACTCCCGCAATTGACGCCAGGTTCACCGTACACTAAGAATGACAAGTTGGCAGGTCGGGATTATCCTTAGCGTAGACGGGGTCGCTTCGGGTACTGGAAAGCCGCCCGCTAAATGCGCACTAGGGGTAATAAACGTGCATGACGGAATAACTCTGGTTAATGTCAGCAAGCGCTTTACCGGCGCCGACGAGCCTGCGGTGCGTGACGTGCATTTGTCCGTTGAGCCCGGCGAGATCGTGGCTTTGCTCGGCCCGAGTGGCTGCGGCAAGACGACGACACTGCGGCTGATAGCGGGTTTTGAGCGTCCCGACGAGGGGCATGTCATTATTGCCGGCAACCAGGTCGCCGGTCCACATGGTTTTATCTCGCCGGACAAGCGCGGCGTTGGCATGGTCTTTCAGGATTACGCGCTCTTCCCACACTTGACGGTTTCCGACAACATCGCGTTCGGGATTGGCCGGCTGCCGCGCCAGGAGAAGCGCGAGCGGATCGACGAGCTGCTGGAGTTGACTGGACTTGGCGCATTGGCTGAGCGTTTCCCGCACCAGCTTTCCGGAGGCCAGCAGCAGCGTGTTGCGATGGCTCGGGCTCTTGGCCCCAAGCCACATGTGCTGTTACTGGACGAGCCATTTTCAAACCTGGACACTGAGATGCGATTGGCAATGCGCATTGAGGTCCGTGATTTGTTGAAGTCTCTCGGCACGACCGCGATCCTTGTTACCCATGACCAGCAAGAGGCAATGACCGTTGCTGACCGCATGGCGGTGATGCTTCATGGCCGGGTGGAGCAGATCGACGTCCCGGAGATTGTGTATCACTATCCAGCCACCCGCGCGGTGGCGAATTTTGTTGGGCAGGGCACGTTCGTGCCGGCGACGATTGCCGGGGCGATTGCCGAGTCTGACCTTGGGCGTTTTGAGCTTGAGGAACAGGGCGCGCAGGTGCATGTGGATCTGTTAATTCGCCCGCGCGATGTGTCGCTTGAGGTTGATCCAGATGGTATCGCGGTGATCGTGTCGCGCACCTTCCACGGCGCCGAAACGACCTACGTCATTCAGCTTCCGTGTGGAGTGCAGCTGCAATCAAACCAGCCGTCATATGTTTCGATTTCTCCTGGGGCACGGGTGCGGGTACGTTGCAACCGTGTCCGTTTGGCGGCGTATGACGCTGATTCGCGTGTAGCATTGACTGCGCCACCGCGTCTTGGGCCCATGTCTCTGGGAACGCCCGTTGCGCTTGACGGAATCGACGCGGCCGCCAGGTCGTGAGCTGAGCTACAGTCAGTCCGTGCGCCGGAGCATGCGTTTCGGCTATCATGAACCAATTGACAGGCACGACCACCGCCGAAGGAGCGATGATTGACCGCGCCCCGCCGGCCGGCACTTGATGTGATCAGCCACAGCCCAGAACAAACCCTTCGAATCGGCACCCAGCTCGGCCGCGTGCTTGGACAGGGTAGCCTGGTCCTGCTGGGTGGCATGATCGGCGCCGGCAAAACCACCTTTGCTCAGGGATTGGCCCGTGGGCTGCGGGTGACGACCGAGATGCTCAGCCCGACTTTTACTCTTGTCACCGAGCACGACGGCACCGACGCCCACGAGCGCGCTGTGCGGATTTACCACATCGATCTCTACCGGATCGAGGAAGCAGAAGAGGTGCTCTCCTTTGGATTTGAAGAATACCTGGACGATCAGAGTGCGATCACAATCATTGAATGGCCGGAGCGAGCCAGAGGGCTCCTTCCGCCTGAATACATCATGATTGAGCTGGCGACTGTGGCTGACACGAAGCGCAGCATCACGATTGACCCCCATGGTGAACGCTACCGGCTGGCGATTGAAACGCTGCGACGCGAACTGGCGGGTGCCCGTGGTTGACACGTCACAAACCTGGATGCTGGCGCTCGACACCTCTAACACGCTGGCTTCGCTGGCGTTGGGACCGGTTGGAGATGACACGGGAGCCCTCGGCGCGGAGATTGTCTGGAACGCCGGGCGGAACCAGACGACGACCATCCTGGTGGAGGTCGATGGATTGATGCGCCTGGTTGGGATAACGCCCGGGCAACTGGGCGCGGTGGCCGTCGCGAGCGGTCCCGGGGCGTTCAATGCGTTGCGAGTCGGCATGAGTATTGCCAAAGGCTTTGCTTTCAGCATGCAGATTCCGATTTTTGGCGTCGGAACCCTGGATATCGCGGCGCATGTCGTCGCCTATGCCGGCCATCCGGTACGGGCGTTTGTTGAAGCGGGACGTGGCCGGATCGTCGTTGGGGATTACCGGATGACGAACGGGCGTTTACAGCTGCGGGGAGCGCTTGACCACCGCACTCCAGGCGAGCTGGGTGACGGTCTGCTGGAGCCCACTGTGCTTTCCGGCGAATTGAGCGAAACCGATCGCCAGGCGCTCAAGGAGATGCCAAACGTTATCCTGCCGCCGGCGGCGGCAGGCAGGCGCCGGGCGTCTGCCCTTCTGGATCTGGCCGCGCAACGCTGGCGAAACGATGAAGCTGACGATCTGTTAGCGTTAGAACCAATGTACATTCACTCGCAGCCGGTAGTCGCTGCGAAGCCGGAGCGGAACCCGTGAACGTTGTCATCGAGCACATGAGAATTGAAGATGTGCCTGAGGTCTCCAAGGTGGAGCGCCGCTGTTTCAGCAATGCTTGGCCTCAATCCGCCTACCGGCGCGAGCTGAACAACATCAACAATAATTACTACATTGTGATGCGTCCCCGGGATGAGCGAGCCCGTGAGCTGGCGGCACAGGAGCAACGCGGCGCGCGCAGCTTGTTGCCGTTTCGACGCCGGTCCCCTGAAGATCCGGCCCATCCACCGATCATCGGGTTTGCCGGCATGTGGATCTTGCTGGACGAGGCGCACGTTACCACGATTGGTGTCACGCCCGAGTATCGCGGACATGGCCTTGGAGAGCTGCTCCTGATCGACCTCTTCGAAGAAGCCTTGCGGCGCGGCGCCGAGTGGATGACGCTTGAGGTGCGGGTCTCGAATGATACGGCCCAGGCACTGTACCAGAAGTATGGCTTCACCCGGCAAGGCGTCCGCCGTCGCTACTATAGTGACAATGGCGAGGACGCATATATCATGTGGTCGCCCTCGATTAGCGATCCAGAGTCGGTTGCGCGACTGGTGGGGCTGAAGGCGGCGTTGACCGAGCGGATGCGAAATTCGTCCGGCGGTTGTATTGAATCCACCGGAGGGTAGCGAGCACTTGTGAATATCCTGGCTATCGAGACATCCTGTGACGAGACATCGGCGTCGGTCGTGCACGAGGGCCGCTGGGTGCGCTCGAACGTCATTGCGTCTCAGACCGATTTGCATGCTCGTTATGGTGGGGTAGTGCCGGAGCTTGCCTCGCGACAGCATATTACGGCCATTATCCCGGTGGTTCAAGAGGCGCTTGAGATTGCAGGGATGACGCGTGACGACATCGACGCGATTGCCGTAACCGAGGGTCCGGGTCTGGCTGGCGCGCTGCTGGTGGGAGTTAACTTCGCCAAGACCCTGGCCTTTGCCTGGCGTAAGCCGCTGGTGCCAGTGAACCACCTTGAAGGACACGTCTATTCCAACTGGCTGATTCCACCTGGTGAGGCGGCGGGCGATCCTCCAGCGCTGCCGGCATTGTGCTTGATCGTTTCCGGCGGGCATACCGAACTGCTGTTGCTTCAGAAGCACGGCGTCTACGAGATTCTGGGCCGCACCAGGGACGACGCGGCTGGCGAGGCGTTCGACAAGGGCGCGCGCTTGCTGGGCCTGAGCTATCCCGGCGGGCCATCCATTCAGAAAGCGGCTGAAGGGGCCCGCCCGCTGGGAGATCTGCCGCGAGCATGGCTCGGGGACTCCTACGATTTTTCGTTCTCCGGCCTGAAGACGGCGCTGTTACGAGCTTGCGAGCCGTACCAGAAGATGAAGGGGCCGCCACGACGCCAGCCTGCTAACCGGCCCCAGGCTCCGCGCGAGCTTTTCCCCGAGCACAAGCCGCCGGAATATGTGCCGAACATGCCGGTGAACCAGCTTGCAGCCTCATATCAGGAGGCGATTGTGGATGTCCTGGTTCAGAAGACGGCCCGCGCGGCCGCCGACCAACACGTTGCCAGTGTGATGGTGGCCGGTGGAGTGGCGGCCAACGCGCTCTTGCGCCGGCGTCTGGCGCACAATGTGAAGGTTCCAGTGCATGTGCCCGATCTGCAGTTCTGCACCGACAATGCCGCGATGATTGCCGCGGCGGCCTACCAGGCGGTGCGGCGCGGTGCGGCGGCCGGACTTGATATGGATGTTTCCCCCCAGCTGCCGCTGGATAGCTTGCCAGGAGTGCGGGTGATAGATCGAACTCATGCCGCTCGATAAATCAGGCACGTATGCCGTCGAACTCGATGTTGCTATGGACGCGGCCCGCGAAGCTGGAGCGCTTCTGTGTGCCCAGCAGAGTAAGGTGAGCGGTGTCAGACACAAAGGCATCGTTGACCTTGTGACCGACGCCGATCTGGCCAGCGAGCGCTTGATCGCCGATCGGTTAGCGACAGCCTTCCCTGACGACCAGCTCCTTGCCGAAGAAGGCACGGCAGCAGGTGAGGATGCGGACGGCAACCGGCGCTGGATCGTCGATCCTCTGGACGGCACCACGAACTATGCCCACGGCTATCCGCTCTACGCGGTGTCGATTGCTCTGGAAGTTTCCGGCGTGGTGCAGGTGGGTGTGGTCTATGTG
>JACCZH010000299.1 GCA_013696045.1 Chloroflexia bacterium | reverse complement strand
CGAGGCGCCTTCGTTGCTCAGCTCTCTCGTCAGGACCTGGACGAGGTTTATACGCTTCGTGTCGTTCTTGAGCGGTTCGCGCTCGAACGCACGGTCGAGTTTGCCGGCGAAACACTCATCAAGGATTTCCTGGAGACTGTCGAGGCCATGCAGGCTGCCACCAGCCAGGAGGTTACCGAGCAGGAAGCGGCCGAGCTCGATTTGCGATTCCACGATCTGATTTATCAGGGGAGCAACCACCGGCGTCTTCTCGACTCCTGGGGAAACCTGCGTCCGCAAATCCACGTCTTGCTGCTCAACCGCAACGTCGCGCATCGGGACTTTCGCGAACAGCTCGTGGCGTCACACCGAGCTCTCCTGAACGCAATCGTCGATGGCGACCGGGAGCGAGCATTGGTGCTTTTGGATGAGCATCTTCATGGATCCTACCAACGCGTTTCCGCGATGCACGCAGCCGACGGCGGCGCGGCTACGGGGTCCGGCGGTGCGAGCACGAATGAAAGGCAAGGGTGACACGTGGCGGAACAACGGTTCGATCTCGACAGGCGAGTGGCTATTGTTACGGGCGCCGGTGCGGGTATTGGCAAGGCTATCGCCTTGGGTCTGGCACGCAACGGCGCCGACATCGTGGTGTGCGATATCGATGAGCCGAGCGTCCAGCAGACAGCAGCCGAGGCGATGTCCTACGGCAGACGGGCCGAGGCGGTGCGGTGTGATGTCGAACATCCGGATCAAATCGAGGCGCTCTTCGCCAGGACAGATGCTGTGTTCGGCTCTATCGACATCCTCGTGAACAACGTCGGGCATCTCGTCCGGAAGAAGCCGCAGGATCTTGATCGGGAAGACCTGCTCTGGGTGCTTAAGATCGGCGCCCTCGCCACGTTCCAATGCTCCCAGGAAGCGTTTCGAAGAATGGCACCGAACAACCGGGGTGGCAGCATCATCAACATTAGCTCGATCGCCGGCGCCACCGCACTTGGGCGGGGCAACCTCACGCACAGTGTGAACAAGGGTGGAGTCAATCAGCTGACGCGCGAACTGGCCGTGGAGTGGGCCAAGCATAATATCCGAGTGAACGCCATCCTCCCGTGCCAGGTGCTCACCGAAGGTTTCCAGCGTTGGCTCGACTCTCCTGAATTCGATCCCAACCTGATGACCAATTTTCTCTCAGGAATTCCCATGAATCGCCTTGCCAATCCAGATGACATGGTCGGGCCGGCAGTGTTTCTCGCATCGGACGCAGCCTCAATGGTTACCGGTGCGCTGCTGCCAGTCGATGGGGGCAATCTGGCGCTTAATGCAGGCGGAAGCCACACCTGGTGACAGGCAGATAGCCGGCAACAATCGCGCCGTGGAGCTTCAACGACTCCACGCTCGTAAAGGAGGCGATACAGGAAGCGAAACAGTCGAGGCTCGACAGGACAGCTGGTTATCAATCGCAGGAGGTTACAAACGTGTCTGAGCATAAAACGATCACGAACCATCGAAAGCAGAGAGGTATTTCCCGGCGGGATGTGCTCAAGTCCACCGGTGCAGCGGCGCTTGGCGCAGCCACAATGGCACCAAAGGCGAGTTCGGCATTTGCCGCACCGGCTGTGATCCAGAACGAGCCAGTCACCCTTACCTACGCTACCTGGTTCTGGTGGGAGCCTGGCCGACAGGATGCATGGCGCTTCATTGTTGAGAAGTTCAACAGTTCCCAGAACGACATTCGAATCGAAGAGGGGGGCTGGCCGTTTAACGACTTCACCAGGAACATCATTGTCCAGGCTCAGGCAGGTGGGGTCGAGGCCGATCTCATTCAGACGACTCCCGACTTGGTGCTCCGTCTACTGGATGCAAATCAGATTGCCCCTGTACAGGATGTCGTTGACTCCCTTGGAATTACGACGCTCAACCCTGCGCATAACTACATCACGATCGACGGACAAGTCTATGGACTGGATGTCGTTACGGTTGCGTTCGGTCTGTTCTACAACGCGGCAATGTACGAAGGTGCCGGGATTTCGTCGCTGCCAGCCTCGACTGATGAGTGGCTGACGGTGTCGGAGCAGCTAACTGAACGCCCAAACCAGTTCGGCTCGTTCTCTCCGCACGTGCTGGCTGAGCCCGAAAGCTTCTGGTTCACGCTCCAGCAATGGGCAATGCCATTTGGCGGTCTCTGGGCTGAAGGCGACACGCCGCTGGTGACGTCTGAGCCGATTCTCAACGCGGTCTCGCTTTTCAAGGACTTCTACGATCGTACCTTCCCCCAGGGAACCAATGAAGCGACTGCCAACCGGATGTGGGCAAACCAGCAGATTGCTTCCGAACTCATCGTGTCGGCTGCGGTCAATACCTACAAAGCAGAAGCCCCAGAGTTCTACCCCAATATTCGGAGTATGCCGCTTCCGTGGGAAGGGAAAGACACGATCGCCCGTATCCATCCCATCACCGTGAACGCGAACGGTGAGCATGTGGACGAGGCCAAGCATTTCCTGGAGTTCCTGTACACACCCGAGAACTACCGGGAACTGCTGACGCGTTCGCTCGATGTAATCCCGGCGTATGACGTTGGGGGTCTGGATGATTACTTCGCCGACATCCAGTGGCTCGAAGGCTTTCAGGACGTGAACTACCTTACACCGCCGGATGTAGTTGGCGACTTCGTTCATAACAATCAGGAATTCGGCCAGATCGTGATCAGCAAGGTGAGCGAGGTGCTGACTGGCAATCAGGCTGTCGAAGACGCGATGGCGGATGCGCAGGTCGAGCTTGAAGATCTTGCCTCTCGACTGGAATAGTCTACACGGTCATCATGCGTATCGGGGGCAGACACCCATCTCCACGGGGTTCGGCCCCCGGTGCATGCCGGAAAGGGGGAGCTTGTGTCACTTTTGAACCGAGTGGGCACGGCTGATCACCCAGGCAAATCAGCACCCTTCTCGAAGACAGCAACAGGAGCTCAAAAGCGACGGTTTGCGCTCCCATCGCTCCTGCCATATGCACTCGCACTGCCTATCCTCGCCTATGAGGCCTACTTCATCTTGTATCCGATTCTGCAGCAGATTCGCCTCAGTTTCTATCAACAGCCGATGGGTGCTGCCGAGGAGTGGGCCGGGCTGGCGAACTACTCCCGAATGTTGACTGACCCGTCATTCTGGAGTGTGGTGCGAGTCAGCCTGATGTACCTGGTCGGCGTTGTCGTGGTGGCAATCGGTTTTGCCCTTGCGTCGGCGCTCATGCTGAACCGCCACTTCCGCGGGCGGACTGTTACGCGCGCGGTCATGACCATGCCATGGGCATTTCCGGACGTACCAACAGTGTTGGTATTTCTCTGGATGCTCAACCCGAACTTCGGAGTTCTGAATGTCTTTGCGTTATGGTTACCCTGGGTGGAGTCGGCGCCGAACTGGCTGATGGATACCCGCCTTGCGTTTGTATCAATCGTGCTCATTACTGCCTGGAAGGGATTCCCATTCTATAGCTTGGTCATTCTGGCCGCTCTGCAGACCGTCCCGGCTGAGCTGTCCGAGGCCGCACGGGTTGATGGGGCATCGAAGGTCCAGGTGTTCTTCGCGGTAACGTTGCCGGGCATCATGCCGACCTTGCTTCTACTTACCGTTCTTGCTTCCATCTTTTCGTTCAAGCAGTTCACGATTATCTGGTTGCTGACTGGCGGTGGACCAGCAGGAGCGACCGAGACCATCGTCATTCGTATTTACAATACGGCCTTTCGATTCTATGACTTTTCCTACGCGGCGGTGCTCGGTGTAGCCGGGTTCGTCATGGCCCTGACGGTGGCGCTGGTCTTTCTGGCTGCCCAGCGTCGGCAGGATCTGGAGGCTGCCTGATGGCTTCAGTAAATGTGTCGCCCGAGCCAGCCCCAAAGCGACGGTCGCCAAGCCGCCTGCTGATGTCTGTGGGGTACTACATTGTTCTGGCTGCCTTGGTGATCATCACGGTCTTTCCCATCTATTGGATGGTGACCACTGCGATTCGCCCGGCTACGGAGAATCTGACCTATCCACCCAGCTTGTGGCCCAAGTCGCTTGATCTGGAGCCGGTGAGGCGGCTGTTTCAGGACGGCAACATTGGCAGATGGATCATCAACTCGACTCTGCTGTCGACGCTGGTAACCGCCATTTGCGTGCTGATGGCGATCTTTGGTGCATATGTGCTCTCGATGATGCGGTGGCGGGGAAGGGCAGTCTTTGCGGTCTTCCTGCTCATGACCCAGATGTTGCCCGAAGCACTGATCATCGTTCCGATATACAAGATCTACACCGACATTGGTCTGCGAGAAAGCCTGTATGGGCTGTCGCTGATCGACGCTGCCTTCGTGCTGCCAATCTGCGTGTGGGTTCTGAAGAACATGTTTGACACGGTGCCCCGCGAGGTGCGCGAGGCGGCGCTTGTCGATGGAGCCGGTCCCATGCGTGTACTGTTCCAGATTGTCCTGCCAATAACACTACCAGGGCTTGTGGCAGTCGGTGTGGTGGCCTTCTTCTACGCCTGGAACGAGTTTCTTTTCGCCCAAACAATGATAACGACCGAAAGTTCAAAGCCGGCTTCGGTTGGTCTCGCGTCGATGATCACCATGCTGGACACACCAATTGAGCGCCTCTTGGCGGCGGGGTTCCTGTTCGCCATTCCCCCGGTGCTGTTCTACATCGCTATGCAGCGATACATCATCGCCGGCATCACCGCTGGCGCAGTCAAGGGATAGGAGAGACGAGATGCCACTCAGAGTTGTCATTGCCTACGCCCCGTTGGAAGAGGCTGAGGTCGAACTAGAGGTGCTTCGCGAAGCAGGATTTGATGTCGCCGCCGTGGATTCGTTTGCCACGCCGGAGGCACGAGAGCTTCTCCGTACGGCAGATGCGCTGATGGTCAAGCTCCAACGGGTACCGGAACCTTTGCTGGACCAGCTGAAGCAGTGTCGTATCGTGACGCGGGTAGGTACTGGTTATGACACGATCGATACGGATGCTGCTGCGTGTCGGGGAATCTGGGTCACGAATGTGCCGGATTATTCCATCGACGAGGTGTCGACGCACGCACTGACCCTGATGCTCGCACTGAATCGAAATCTTCACGCCCATCTTGTAGCCACAGCGAATGGGGACTGGCGCTACCTGCCTGATCCGCCCATCAAACGACTCAATGGCATGAAGGTCGGGGTGCTCGGGGCCGGGCGGAACGGTGGAGCGATGATCCGGAAGAGCAGGGGCATCGGGCTTCGGGTGATTGCCCATGATCCGTTTATTCCTGAGGAGGCGATCGAGGCCAACGGTGCGGAGCCTGTGGACTTCGACACGTTGATGCGGGCATCGGACTTTCTTTCACTTCATGTCCCGCTTACGGATGCGACGCGTGGGCTGATCGATGCCAACGCCCTGGACAAGATGAAGCCAACAGCTTACCTGATTAACACAGCAAGAGGTGAGGTGGTTGATGTGAACGCGGTCGTGCGCGCTGTTCGTTCGCAGTCAATCGCCGGAGCTGCACTGGATGTCTTTCCGGAGGAGCCGCTTCCCCTCGACTCGGATGTGATCCGAGAGCCGCGAATACTTGTTACTCCGCATATCGGATGGGCTTCTGAAGAGGCTGCGGTCGACGTCCGTCGGCGTGGCGCCGAGGACGTCGTGCGTGTGCTGAGGGGGGAACGACCGAAGTATCCGGTCAATGACCTTTCCTTACAGGCAGATCATGCAGCGATGGAGGGGGTGCCCAGTGTGTGACTCCGTGATGGAACAGCAGGAGCAGGTCGGCATCGCACCGGTCTGCCAGCCAGGAGTGTGCCATGAGTAATGAGGCGCTCGAGCGGACCTTCGATGCTCTGGTCGCGAGTCGGTGTGATGCTGCTGTCCTGTCGTCGATCGCCAATGTGACATACGCGACCGATTGGGAGGTACCGGTTCCCTTCGGTGCTGGCGCCGAACTGGCATGGGGCTCTCCCACCCTGCTCTGCCATGTTCGTGAGAGGAGAACATGGCTAATTGTGCCTGACGGCATGGCGGCGGGGGCCCAGGAGACTGCGAAGGTGGACACGGTGGTGTCTTTTGCCACCTTTGACTCCTTCGTGCCTGTGGATTCCCGTACGTCCTTTGTTAAGGCTATTCGCGATTCACTTGGCGATGCCGGGTTTGCTGGAGGTAGCGGTACCGTAGCAATTGAAGAACGATCACTTCCGCAGGTAGTGGCAAACGTGCTTACATCGCACCTTGATGGCTGGGAGCTGGTGGATGCCGATCCAGCAATGCAGCAGGCCCGCGCTATCAAGACGCCAAGAGAGATCGAGTTGCTTCGACGAGCCGCAGCGGTCAGCGACGTCTCGCACGAAACTTTGTCTGATCTCTGTAGGGAAGCGGGGGCAACGGAATTCTCCATGTGGGCGGAGATCGGTATGCAGATCAACGCAACTGCCGGGTTCGACGTGCCACTGAGTGGCGAACTGATCACGGGCCCGAGGGCTGCGTATGTGGCCTATCCGAATGGTCCAGGGGAGCGGACGACCGAGCCTGCTGATATTGTGTTGATGGACCTTAGCGGGCGGGTCGACGGGTACTGGTTTGACTGTACCAACACGCACGTTGTCGGTGCTAAGCCAACGCGAGAGCAGCGCCGATATCTTGACGCCTCTCGTGCTGCCTGTGAAGCAGCTATGGCTGCCCTGAAACCAGGTGCAAGAGCGTGTGACGCAGCATCTGCTGCAGAGGCGGCCTTTTCCCAGTACAGTCTGCCGATGGCGCACTACGCCGGTCATCAAATCGGCGTAACGGTGAATGAGTTGCCCCGGCTTGTTCCGTACGACACCACGGTGATAGAGCCGGGAATGGTCTTTTCCGTGGAGCCGGGGGCATATGAAGGGAAGGGTGGATCGATCGGAGCACGATCCGAGAAGATGGTGCTCGTCACGGACGCGGGGCCAGAGATTCTTTCGCAGTTCGAGTGGGGAAACTGAATGCAAACCGAGACACATGCAGGGGCTGACTTGAACCTGGACACACTGTTGTCCCTCTACCGCGGAATGCTGTCGATTCGAAAGATAGAGGAAGCGCTTGTGCGGCTATATCAGCTTGGGCATATTCCAGGAGCTTGCCACACCTATATTGGACAAGAAGCCATCGCCACCGGGGTGTGTGCCCATCTCCGACAGGATGATGTGGTGTTCAGCACCCATCGCGGGCACGGCCATGCTGTGGCCAAGGGCGTGCCACCGGAAGAGGTGATTGGAGAGCTACTCGGCCGGATGACTGGGTGTTCACGCGGGCGTGGCGGCAGTATGCATCTTTTTTCACCCGAAGTCGGCTTGATGGGAACGACCGGCATTGTTGGGCCGAATCTCCTCCAGTCGACGGGAGCTGCCCTGAGTTTTCAGCTCTTGAGGCTCGATCGGGTGAGCGTGTGTTTCTTCGGAGACGGCGCTGTCAACAACGGCGCCTTCCACGAAGCCATCAATATGGCTGCGATCTGGGACCTGCCGGTGCTGTTTGTCTGTGAAAACAACATGTATGCAACCGAAGTTCCGTTCGCGTACGCGACTCGCAATACTGATGTGGTCGCCCGAGCCGCGAGCTACGGAGTCGCAAGCCAGGACGTTGATGGCAACGACGTTGTCGCTGTGTTCAACGCTTCTGCCCAAGCCGTGGACCATGTACGGGGTGGGCGCGGCCCCTACCTTGTTGAATGTCGCACGTACAGGACCCGCCCACATGCAGAAGGCATGCGTGATGTTGGATACCGCACACAGGACGAAGTGAGCCAGTGGAAACAGCGGGATCCAATTGCAGCCCTGAGAACGGCTCTCTATAACGATGCCATGGCAACCGAAGAGCAGCTATCAGCGATCGAGGAACGTGTGACGGCAACTGTTGACGCTGCCCGGGAGACTGCCGAATCGAGCCCCTTCCCGGATCCTTCGACAGCCACGAGCCATATCTTCAGCGAGTGACCAGCGACGTACAATGCCTTGTCTCTCCGACAACAAGTGGGGATATACAGATGCGCGAAATTACCTATACGGAAGCTGCTCGCGAGGGTCTCGATGAAGAGATGGCACGAGACTCATCGGTCTTTGTCGTGGGTGAAGGAATCGGAAAGCGCGGTGGCAACTTCAACACTACGCTTGGACTTTTCGACAAATATGGCCCCCAGCGGCTTCGCGATACTCCGATCGCGGAACGAGGGTTTATCGGGATGTGTACCGGAGCTGCGATGACGGGAACCCGACCGGTTGTTGACTTCATGTTCTTCGATTTTATTCTTGATGCGACCGGTGAAATGATCAATCAAATCGCGAAAATGCAGTACATGAGCAGTGGACGGCTCAAAATGCCGATCGTGCTTCGAGGCTGCGTCGGAGTAGGGGGATCATCGGCCACGCATCATTCCGGCAATTACTACTCCTTCTATTCGCACGTACCGGGCTGGCGAGTCGTGTTGCCTACCACCCCGCGAGACGCCAAGGGTCTTTTGAAGTCGGCGATCCGCTCGGATGATCCGGTCCTGTTTCTCGAGCACAAGTTGCTCCTGAACACCAGGGGCGAGGTTCCAGACCCGGACGTCGACGAACTGATTCCCTTTGGGAAGGCGTCGGTGCGTCGAGAAGGGACGGATGTCACCGCAGTGGCGTTCGGTATGATGGTGAACCGAACCCTCGAGGCCGCCGAGACACTTGCGCAGGACGGCATACGAGTGGAGGTCATTGACCCCCGTTCGGTAGCGCCGCTCGACATGGAGACAATTCTGGAATCGCTTGCGAAGACCGGGCGGATGGTCATCGTGGACGAGGATTATGGCCCGGCGGGTATGGGGGCAGAGATAGCGGCATTGGTAGCTGACCGCGCATTCGACGAATTGGATGCACCAGTCCGCCGCGTCAATGGCGTGCATACCCCGATTCCGTATAGTCCGCCGCTCGAAGCAGCAGTAGTTCCCAATCGCGACACGATCATCGGGGCCATCCGGGATCTTGTAGCTGAATGAGCATTTCAGCGGCAAACTGCGGCGGCGGGTGGGCACACCACCAGCACAGGTCGGTTGCAATGTAGGGTGAGCAGCAGGAGGAGCGCCAGGCATGTCGATAGACGTGGTAATGCCCCGGCTGGGCTGGACTATGGAAGAGGGCCAGGTAGTCGAGTGGTACAAGAGTGATGGTGATTTTGTCGAGGAGGGCGATATTCTCTTTGCTGTTGAGGCCGACAAGGGAGTCTCTGATATTGAGGCCCTGGAATCAGGTGTTCTTCACATCCTTCCTGATGCCCCGTACGGTACCAATGTATCTGTGGGAACGAGGCTGGCATACATTGCTGATCCCAGTGAGGCAGTAGCATCCGCGCCGGAGACGGCGGCCTCAGGTTCCACAACTCCGGAACCCACCCTGACACAGACAGTCGCTCCCATTGAGGTGTCAGCCGCATCTGAAGTCAATCTTGACCGACAGCGGCGCCCTGCCATCAGTCCTCGTGCAAAGCGGAGAGCGAGGGAACTGGGAGTAGAGTGGGAAGTCCTCGAAGGCACGGGCCGAGCCGGGCGCATCGTCGAGCGGGACGTTCTGGCGGTGCATGAGCCCAAGACAGGGATGCTTCGTATAACGCCTATGGTCAGGCGATTGGCCGATGAGCTAGACGTCCAACTTTCCGGTGTTCCTGTGACGTCAAGATCGGGGAGGATCACCCGTGCAGATGTACGAGCGGTAGCGGAGCAACAGAGTAACGGCACGCAGGAGACGGGCCGGCGCGTAGAGCTCGCTGGGGCTCGAAAGACAATTAGTCGCCGCATGTTCGAGAGCGCGAGGACTGCGGCCCCGGTAACGCTCACAACCGAGGCAGACGCGACAGAGCTGGTGGCATTGCGTCGCAGCCTGAAGGCAGAGCTGAACGATACCGACACACACATCCCCACGATTACGGACCTTCTTACTCGCCTGACAGCCCTTGCGCTAGTGCAACATCCTGATCTCAACGCATCCCTCGATGAAGATGAGATCGTGGTTCATGACCACGTGAATATCGGTGTGGCGGTGGATTCACCACATGGGCTTGTGGTCCCGGTTATTCGAGATGCGCATCAGAAGTCGGCTTTCGAGATCGCTGATATTTCCCGTGGACTTATTGCTGAGGTCCGAGGCGGCAGAATCGCCAGTACACACCTCCAGGGCGGGACGTTCACCATCAGCAACCTGGGAATGTTTGACATCGACTTCTTCACGCCAATCATCAATCTACCGGAGTGTGCGGTCCTTGGTGTTGGGCGGATTGTTGCTCGGCCAGTGGTGCTGGACGAAGATGCCGACGAAACGATGGTGCGAAAGATGATGGCGCTCAGTCTCACCTTCGATCATCGGCTGGTTGATGGCGCGCCGGCTGCTCGTGTACTGCAGCAACTGAAGAACATGATCGAGCGGCCAGTTGGGTGGTTGATGCGCTAGAGATATAGAAGCGGTGACACTGGGAGGATGTCTGAATCACCACTCTCGTCCGTATCGGATCACCAGTAGGCTGATTATCACCAGATAGATAAACACCCCCAGGGTTGTGGCCAATCCTGTCTCGACCCTATGAGTGGACGTTTGTGTCGCTAGGGAGGGGCACAGAGCCGGCGGTGTAAAACCCGGGATATCTGCCTCGACTTGGAGTCGGTGGAACGCACCAGTGATGAAGAACTGCGATGTTGCCTTCTCCGAACCTCGCCGACGGCAGACACTGGATCCTGGGGCAGCGATGTAATTATAGCTACGGTGTTGGTTCGAATGGGAAGGTAGGTGGCC
>JACCZH010000134.1 GCA_013696045.1 Chloroflexia bacterium | reverse complement strand
GACCAAAACACCCTGGCGGTCATACACCGAACCGTGACACGGACACTGGAACTCGCCCGAGCCTTCGTTCCACGGCACGGTGCAGCCCAGGTGAGGACACTTCCAGTACAGCGCCAACAACCCATCTTCGTTATTAATCAGAAAGAACTTACCGGCCTGGTCACGATACGGTTCTCCACCGACCTCCGGGATAGCGCTGCCCGGCACGATAATCTCGGTTCCAAACGCACCGGTCTTGAGCGGCCAGAAAAACGCCAGGAATCCACCGCCAAGCTGCGCCAGCACAAGCGCAACGCTTCCAAGAACGGTGTTGCGCACGAAGGTTCGGCGCGGATAGCGACGTGGCCCACCGTGCTGAAACCGTCCCAACATACCGGCCAGGCGGCCCAGAAGCGGCGCTAACGCGAGTCCAAACAGCGTTCGTACTAGGGCTTTCATATCTCTCTTCTTACTCTCTTTAGTGAGCCGATTCAACGTCCCAGGGCCAGAACAGATCCATGCCTGTCCCTCGGAAGGCGGTGCCAACAACGGTCAGGACGAAGAACGCGACCACGAAACCGGTAAAGAACGCCATAACCATCTCGCGCCGCGTAGGCTGGAAGATGCGCTGGATGAGCAAGCCCAACAACGCAATAAGCGCCAGCATCGTGATCACGGGGATGATGTACTGGTACACGACCTCCGGCACGGTCCCTTGGAGGGTTGCGGTTACACCGACAAACTCGTCGAACAGGATCAGTGCAACAACGAGAACAAAAGTATAAATAGCCGAAAAGATGGTGATCTTCTTGCCTTTGTCAGACGTGAACAGAATACCCACACCGAGCGGTGAGCGATCGATAAATGGAATGGCCCCGATAGCCACCAGCGCAATGGTCGGAACGATCACTCCGGCCAGAGACGGGTGCATGTGCAGCAGTAGCTCCTGCAGGTTCAGGAAGTACCACGGCGCCTTGGATGGGTTCGGCGTCACAGTCGGGTTCGCGATCTCGGCCAGTGGAGCGTTGATGAGAATTGCCGTCGCCAGTAGAAGAAAAGTGAAGACCACGGCCGAAAGAGCTTCGACCACCACCAGCGATGGCCAGACCATAACTTCATCTTCAGCCAGGTCAGTAGGGCGAGCCGCGGTGCGGCCGCGCACAAGCTCAAGAAGACGCTGGCGCTTCTCTTCGCTAATTGATCCCGCTGGCCCCGATGGGCGCTGAATCGTCTCGGCCACTGCTTTACCCTCTCTCGCAATTATCTAGACTCTAGTCCGGCTGCTGCGCGGCCTAAAGCGGGCCGGAAATGCCACCGTCTTTGCGAATCCGCCAGAAGTGGACCGCCATCATCAGCGCTGCTGCAAGTGGCAGGAAGATCACATGCAAAGTATAGAAGCGAATCAGCGTTGCCTGGCCGATTTCGTAGTCTCCAACCATCAGGAATTGAGCCTGTTCGCCGACAATCGGGGCAGCGCCCGCCATCTCAGAACCCACGGTAATCGCCCAGTATGCGAGCTGGTCCCAGGGCAACAAGTAGCCGGTGAACGAGAGCAGGAACGTGAGTACCAGCAGGATCACGCCGACGATCCAGTTAAACTCCCGCGGTGGCTTATATGAGCCGGTATAGAACACCCGGCACATGTGCAGGAACACCGCAATTACCATGCCGTGTGCGGCATACCGATGCATGTTGCGCATCAACATGCCGAACGTCACCGACGCTTCGATCTCCTGCATGTTCGTGTAAGCCTGATCGGTCGATGGAACGTAATAGAACATCAGCAGCACGCCGGTCAGCGTAAGCACCAGGAACATGAAGAACGATAGCCCGCCCAGGCAGAACGTGTAGGTGACTTTCGTGGCGTAACGCTTGATCTTCACTGGGTGCAGATGCAAGAAAACGTTGGACGCGATAACCAGGGCCTGGTTTCGCTGGGTATCCGGATAACCATGGCGAACTATCGAACGCCACAACGCACTGCTTGTCACACGGTCCGCGATCGTGTGTTCTCGTCGCATCGTCTCCCCCGTCTGGTAGCTGCCGCGCCACGTGTTCGGTACACCTAACGTTGAGCTTGGTTCTTTTCACCCGACGCTAAGCGGTCTTACCCTGGGCCATTGGACAATCAAGACGGGCACAGTGGGCCTGGCGTTGCCATATCGCCACTGTGCGGCAGGTATAGTGCGGGCTCAAGTTGCCGAGAACCGGCAATTAGACCTCTCTTCGCCGCTCCGGTCCCCGATCCCCAGGATGTAAGGGATACGCCGGATTGCAGCGCGAGTATAGCATAGCAACGGTCGATTGTTGAAGGTTTCACAGACGGATTCCTGGTGACGTTGCGGCGGTTCGTAACCGTGGAAGGAACGCATAAATGCAATCCCTGCCTCTCTATCCCACTCTGGAGGCTGCACGGCTGGCCGCCCAGGACTGCACCGCCTGCCAACGTTGTGCCGATCGCCAGCAGGTGGTTTTTGGGAGCGGCAATCCGCAAGCATCCTTGATGCTGGTGGGTGAAGCCCCCTCCGCAACCGACGACGACACCGGCAAACCCTTCTCCGGCCCCGCCGGCAGGCTCCTCGATCAACTCTTCTCCAAAGTCGGTCTACATCGCAACGATGTCTGGATCACGAACCTCACGCGTTGCTTCTCGGGCCGGGAAAGAAACGGCCGCATTGAGAACCGGCCGGCAGCAGCCCGGGAGATCGACGCCTGCGCAACCTGGATGGATATGGAGATACGCTATGTAAACCCAAGCGTCATTCTGGCCGTCGGCGCGCCGCCCGCGAAAAGGCTCATCGACAGAAACTTCCGTCTCCAGGAACAACGAGGAGTAATCTTCCAGCGTTCCGACGGAAGCCTGGTGATTGCCACGATCCAGCCGGCCTATGTAATGCGCTTAACATCACTGGTCGACAAGGCCGCAAGCGACATTGCCCGTGAGCAGTTACTGGGAGACATTCGGCTTGCGGCCCGAAACGCCGGACTGATTAGCGACTAAAATCCGCTGAACGCGTCCTCATCGAAGGAAAGAGAATGACCTCGCGAATCGACTGCTGATCGGTCAACAGCATTGTCAAGCGGTCGATTCCAATTCCAAACCCGCCGGTTGGCGGCATCCCATACATGAGAGCCTGAATGTAATCCTCGTCATACGGCATCGCGTCCACGTCTCCGGATTCCCGGTCACCCGCTTGCTCCTGGAACCGCGCCAGCTGGTCCATCGGGTCGTTGAGCTCGGTGTAGGCGTTGCAGAGCTCCAGCCCGCCAATAAATACCTGGAACCGTTCGACGGTCCTGTCGCCCTCAGGCTTACGCTTGGCCAGCGGCGAAAGCTCAACGGGGTAGTCCACCAGGAACGTCGGCTGGATCAGGTTAGGCCGCACGAAGGTCTTCATCAGCTCGTCAACAATCCGGGGCCAGACGGTATCCGGCGCAATGTCCGCCCCGGCGTCTGTGGCCAGGCGGTAGAGCTCCTGTTGGTCACGAATCTTCTCATAATCGATCCCGGTGGCCTCAAAAATCGCGTCGGACATCGAGAGCCGTTGCCAGGGCCGGCTCAGGTCAATCTCCTGCTCCGCGTAAGTGAATTGCAGCGATCCCAAGACCTCTTGGGCAGCAAACGAGATCATCTCCTCGGCCAGCTCCATAACGTGCCGGTAGTCGGCGTACGCCATGTAGAACTCCAGCTGGGTGAACTCGGGGTTGTGCCGCGTATCGATGCCCTCGTTGCGAAAATCCTTGCAGATCTCGTATACCCGCTCAAAACCGCCCACTATCAAGCGCTTCAAATACAGCTCGTCGGCGATGCGCAGATAGAGGGTTTGGTCCAGTGCGTTGTGATGCGTGACAAACGGATTCGCCGCCGCACCGCCATAAACCGGTTGCAGAGTGGGCGTCTCTACCTCAAGGAATCCTCGTTCGTCCAGGAAGGACCGCAGAGCCGTGATGATGCGCGTCCTCTTCACAAAGGTTTCGCGCACATTCGGGTTCGAGAATAGGTCAGCGTAGCGCTGTCTGTAACGCAACTCCCTGTCGGTCAGTCCGTGCCACTTCTCCGGTGGTGGCGTAACCGCTTTCGCGAGCATGACCCAGTCGCTCATCTCGACCGACACCTCACCAGTTCGGGTGCGGAACAACCGGCCGGTCGCCTCGACAAAGTCGCCCAAATCAACGTACTTCAACAGACGCTCAAACGCCTCGTCGCCGAGGTCTTTGGCCCGTCCATAGAACTGGATGCGCCCTGCCCCATCCTCAACGTGCGCGAAGACTGATTTGCCCATGTGCCGGAAGGAATCCACCCGTCCGGCAACGGTGACGATATCGCTGAAAAGCTCTCCCTCGGCTGCCGATTGCTCCCACTCTTCGAAGGTTTGTATTGCTTCAGCCGAGGTGTGCGTTCGGCCGGAGCGTGGAGGATATGGATCGAGGCCCGCGGCACGCAATTCATCGACCTTGCCCTGCCGCACTGCTTGCTGCTCGTTTAGTTCCATCTTAAATTGCCCATATTCTTCTCGATCGCGACACAAGAAAAAGCCGCGGCGCATTGCTCAACGCGCCGCGGCGTTCAATTCAACGTGGACGGCTTTCTGCCGCTATTGAACGTTCTTGATATGGAAGACGATCTCCCCACCCGGCGCTTTGACTGTAACCGACTCACCCATGCGTTTACCAAGCAAAGCGGAGCCAACCGGCGAAACGTTGGAGATCTTCCGAAGGCGCGAATTAGCCTCTTGGGGGCCAACGATCGTCCAGGTGTCCTCTTCTCCACCACCGTCGGAGACCGTGACAGTCGAACCGAACGCCACGACGCCGTCAGTGTCGGCATGTTCGATAATCTTGGCGTCCTCGATGATGTTCAGGATCTCACGAACGCGAGCGTCCAGATGCATCAATTCGTCCTTGGCGTTGTCGTAGTCCGTTTCGTCGGACACGTCACCGGCCGACGACAGATCGTGGATACGCTCAAGAATCTGCGGACGCTTGATCGTACGCAAAACTTCTGCTTCATTGAGGAGTTCGGACTTACCCTCCGGGGTAAGCATGATCAGTTTTTCAGATGCCATGACAACACTCCCCAGGCCGGTGGCCAGAGCGCTGTGGAACCCACAGGTTACGGATATGACGGAGCGGCCGCGTTA
>JACCZH010000099.1 GCA_013696045.1 Chloroflexia bacterium | reverse complement strand
CTGCCCTACGCGTTTCAGGCGTCCCGAAACGCCGCCAATCCTTTGGCAAACGGTGGATACACAACCCCGTGCTCGGTGATGAAGGCCGTTACATAGGCCGCTGGTGTTATGTCAAACGCCGGATTGTACACATCCATACCAACCGGCGTAATTGGACGATTATTAAAACTGGTCAATTCGCTGTCGAGCCGCTCCTCAATCGGGATGTCGGCTCCAATTGATGTATCAAAGTCGATCGTCGATAATGGGATGGCCACGTAGAACGGAACACCAAAGGTCTTTGCCAGTATCGCAACGCCCAACGTGCCGATCTTATTAGCCACATCACCATTTGCCGCGACCCGGTCCGCACCGACAATGACGGCTTTGACATCGCCGCGCGAGAGTACGGTTGCCGCCATATTATCGGCGATCACAGTGACATCGATACCGGCCCGCGCAAGCTCCCAGCTTGTCAGACGCGCCCCTTGCAGCAACGGCCGTGTCTCACCGGCGTAGACATGCACTGGCACTCCGCGCTCATGGGCAACGTACATTGGCGCTAGCGCCGTACCATAACCGGAAGTCGCCAGCCCACCAGCGTTGCAATGCGTCAGCACCGAGCCTCCTGAAATCAGATCGATGCCATGCTCGCCGATTCTCCGGCAGATCTCCAGATCCTCCTGAAGCAACGCCAGAGCTTCGCGCCGAACAGCTTGAACGAGCACAGCCACATCATCCGTCTGCTCAGCGGAAACGCGGTCATAGACCCGTCGAAGCGCCCAGGAAAGGTTGACCGCCGTCGGACGGGAAGCCGCAAGATAGTCACTGGCAATTTTCAGTTCGCGCAGGAGCTCAGCACGGCTGAGGGCCACTGAGGTACGCGCGGCAATGTCAAGTCCGAAAACAGCAGCAATGCCAATAGCGGGTGCGCCCCGGATTCTCAACGACTGGATCGCCTCGCGCATCTCCTCTACGGTCGTGATAATAATGCGGCGCTCTTCGGTCGGCAACAACGTCTGGTCGATGATCGTAATCTCGTCATCGTCTAGAGCAATGGTCGGGATTGGTGGGACGGGAGTCGGATTACTGGCCTCCACCTTGCAGGAACTCCTTGATATTCTCGTTCACATCGTCGCCCATGTTGAGCCCGTTGATAACAACGGAGATACCGGCGAAATACTGCAAAACTCCCAACGCTTCCAGCACTTCGGAATCGCTATAGCCCAGCTTCTTGAGCCTGGCGGTGTGGATCTGGATGCCGAACTGGTTATTCAGCAGCGTCACGGTCGCCCAAGCAAGAAACTCTTTCAAATTGGGATCGAGCGTGCCTTCGTCCATCACCTTGTGACGATGCTCGACAGCCGCCTCGAGCACGGTTGGATTGTGACCAAGCACCTTATAGACATTCGGCACTTGCCCGTTGCCAAAACCAGCCTTAATGTCCTCGTAAGCCGCCTTCGTCCGCTCGTCGGCGTCAGACTCTTCGCGATACGGCAGCGTTGGCATTCGTTGTTCCTTTCATTCATGTGCTTAGAAAACCCTCGCCCGCGCATGGGAAACGGTTGGAGGGTGGGGCTCTCTTCTCAAATCCCCAATCTGCTGGCCCCAAAGAGCCGTTTCGCCTCATCACCGCCGCCGGATGTCAGACCTAGCAGCATCACCTGATGCGAGATGCCGCCCATTCTGAACTGACCACCCAGCGTGTCGAAACCCAGTCCACGGTAAAAATCCAGCGCGTGCGATTGTGCGTTGAGCACCACGTAGTCGGCTTCCTCATCGCGAGCACGTTCCAGGATCGCGGTCATGACGGCTTGACCGACTCCGTGTTTACGAAACGGTTCGCGCACCGCGACCCAAGCAACCTGGGCCTCGCGCGACAGTATAGTCAGCCTGCCGGTTCCGACCGGTTTGTCGTCGAGATACGCCAGAAAATGAATGCTCCGGCGGTCGTCAGGATCGAACCGGGCATCATTGGTCAACGCCTGTTCGTGAACGAAAATCTCGTCACGAATCAGGTAGACCTCTTCCATCTCGTCGCGCGTTGAGATCTCCTGAACGACAATTCTGGGCGGTTGATGTCGGCCGTCGGTAGCCATGGTCACGCCACTACCTCACCTGTGCCGGCAGGAGTAATTCGTCAAGCGCCGCCAGCGCGCTATGCCAGTCTGCTACCTGCTCTTGTATCGAGGCAATCTGGCTACGCGAGCGCGAATATGCCTGTTTGACCTGGCCCGGCGCCGTCCCACCCGGAACGTCGCGCGCGGCAACCGAGGCTTCCAATGTCACTACCGGCGGATTGCCGGAGAATACCCCGGAAACGGTGGCCCACTGGTCCGGCGTTAACGACTCCAGCGTCCAGCCCTCGGCAATGCACTTCGCGACGAGCTGCCCAACAATCTCGTGGGCCTCGCGGAACGGCAGCCCGCGCCGGGTAAGCTCATCCGCCACATCGGTTGCCAGCGAAAACCCACCGATAGCAGCCTCGGCCATCCGCTCCGAGTGCACCGTCAGGGTGGCGAGCATCGGCGGCAAGATCCGCAGCAGCGCCAAAACCGTTTGGACCGCGTCGAACAGGCCCTCTTTGTCCTCCTGGAGATCCTTGTTATACGTGAGCGGCAGTCCCTTGCAAACCGTCAGCAAGCCAACCAGCGCGCCAAAAACCCGTCCCGATTTTCCACGCATCAGCTCGGCGATGTCGGCGTTCTTTTTCTGCGGCATGATGCTGGAGCCGGTCGAGAAAGCGTCCGCGAACTCGATAAATCCGAACTCGGCCGTCGACCAGAGGATGAGCTCCTCCGCCAGACGCGACAGATGCGTCGACACCAGGCTCAGGTTGAACAGCAGCTCGGCAATGTGATCCCGGTCGGCAACGGTGTCGAGCGAGTTCTCACTCAGCGCCTCAAATCCCAACAGCTCCGCCACCAGAGACCGGTCAATCGGATGAGTGACTCCCGCCAGCGCACCCGCGCCGAGCGGCATCACGTTCACCCGTTTGTAGGTTCCGGCAAAACGATCCGCGTCGCGCAGCAGCATGGTCGCGTAGGCATGCATGTGGTGAGCAAACAGAACCGGCTGGGCGCGCTGCAGATGGGTATAGCCCGGCATGATCGTCTCAGATTCGCGCTCGCCCAGATCAAGCAGCGTGGTAGCGGCATCCAGCAGCGCAACGGAGAGATCGGCGATCGCTTCGCGTGCCCAGAGCCGCAGGTCGAGCGCAGCCTGGTCGTTGCGGCTGCGAGCAGTGTGCAGACGTCCCGCTGCCGGCCCGATGATCTCCGTCAAGCGGCGCTCGACCGCCATGTGGATATCCTCATCGGCCAACCGGTATTCGAAAGACTCAGCCTTGATTTCATCCAGAACCTGTCGCAGCCCGTTGACAATGGT
The DNA here is from genome assembly GCA_013696045.1 of Chloroflexia bacterium. Classification (GTDB taxonomy): domain Bacteria; phylum Chloroflexota; class Chloroflexia; order Thermomicrobiales; family CFX8; genus JACCZH01. The sequence continues at coordinate 47 of JACCZH010000099.1, read as the reverse complement.
GTCGGCGTCAGCCTGGCTGACAATCTCCTGTTTACCCAGCATCAGGG
>JACCZH010000051.1 GCA_013696045.1 Chloroflexia bacterium | reverse complement strand
GGCCTGGCGGCGTGGCCGGGGCATGTCGATTGAGGGGGTCGTCCGGGAAGCGCGTACCATCGAGATATCTGAGCCACACGCCGATGTGAACGGGCCTGGCGCCACCGCAGCGTCGCTCAGCCCCCGGGAGCGCGAGGTCGCGCTCCTGGTTGCCCGTGGGCACACCAACCGGCAGATCGCGACGGAGCTGCAGACGGGCGTCCGCACTGTGGACAAGCACGTTAGCAACATCCTGCGTAAGCTTAAATTTACCTCGCGCACGCAGCTGCGACTTTGGGTAGCCGATCAGGGAATACCTGCCGTCAAATGACCGGGCGGTGATCATCGCTGTCGATGATGGTCCTCCTGTGCCGAATTAGAATCGCTCGGTCGGAGCTGTCGCGCCCGGAGTGGTAATGTCAAATTCCGCAGGAACGTTGCGCACGACGATGGTGTTGGCAACCCGGTCACCCAGGCGTTGTTTGTTGGGGTTGGTCCAGATCAGGATCGCGCCGACGAGGTAGGAGAACAGGCCATCGACGAAGCGCAGAACATTGCGGATAACCGACTCGCGCATATCAATCGGCGAACCGTCGACCTTCACAACCTTGAGCTTCAAAACGCGCTTGCCAAGGGTTGTGCCTGACGTTCCCTCAAGGACAATGAAATAGGCGAGATAAAGGAGCGTGAAGAGGGCGTTGATCCCCCAGGCAGGTCCACCGGTTGTTTCGAACTCACCGCCGGATCCCAGCGAGATAAGAAGTAAGACGCAGCATGCTCCCAGGACGAATATCAGCGAATCGATAATTAACGCGAGTGCGCGTGGTCCAACCCCAACCCGGTCCATAAGAATGTCCACCTCTCCCTGGTGATCTAGATGGCACACCTCAACGCTTGGGCTCCGCATTGTGAGGCCCAGGCTGCCGTAGATTGCCACGATGCAGGAAGGGTACGCGCAAGAGTACGTACAGTCAATAGCCCGTTAGCCCAGTATCCGGCGCATAAGGTGGCGATAATGCTTTGGGTACCAGCTTACGGCCGCCAGCGGACCGGAGCCGCTGTATCCAGCGGACGCAAGCAGGGCTGGGGAAGGCAGGATGGTGCATGAGAGCATACGTAACCGTTCTGCCGGCGAGCGTGCCCAGAGACCGACCCGGTCAAGGACGCCACGATCCTCACGGCCGGCCCAGCTGATGTCGTGGAAATCGACCCTGGCTAGCCATGGTGGCAGTGCCGGGGAGACGTGCGGCCGCAGCTCTTTCTCATATGCCTGCAGGTGAGAGTGCGCTGTCCATTGTGCCGCCAGCGCAACGGCGGGATAGATAAAGCGGGCGTGTTGCTCGATTCCCGATTTCTCGACTGCCTGGCGGATGCCCGACACGCCTCCAGCCTGATCGACCACACGCGCGAAGTCGAGGATATGAATCATGCGCGTAGTTGCTTCCAGGATCGAGACCGAGAGATGGACGGCCAGGTGCAGCGACATCGCCCGATCGGTTGGGATGGAAACGCCGTCCACCTGGCGCAGGTTATTCATGATCCATGGTGTGATGTCCCAACGGAATCCCCTGAACATTTCGGCCACAGCTGGGTGGGACTCGATATTACGAGGGTTGCCGGGGTGTTCGCTATCAGTGAAAAGAGGCCGGTCGCCGGCGTCACACGGTCCATACTGGCGGTGTTTCCAGGATTGGCCGTGCAGACAATAGCCGGCATGCGCGAAGGCCAGATCCACCTGTCGTTTGTCGGGGTCGCTTACCAGCACGTCCAGGTCGGCCATCGGACGCCAGGCGATGGTGTCGAGATCATCAAGAATCATGGCGGAGCCTTTGAGCGGGATAATCTCAATGCCGGCGCGCTTGAAGGCGTCGAAGGTGACGCACAGCTCGTCACGCATGAGCGTCAAACGGCGTCGATTGTGTTCGGATTGCCCGACGAACCAGGCGTCCAGCTCGTCGCCGAAAGAGACTGTCCCGCTTCGAACTTGAGTACCAAAAAACGGAGCGATCCCGTGGATGCCGCACGCGAGTCTGGTGACATGAGGATCAAGATTTGACATGCGGCAGCGCCCGCCGAAGGTTAACAGCGCAAGCTGGCTTGTTGCGTCTCGCAATACCTCACGGTCGACGTTGTTCCAGGTGTCAATCATTGCTGGCACGGTCAGGTTCTTCTGACAGCACAGGCTTGGTTTGACGCCCGCGTTCTGCCAGAACATCCGCCGCCAGGGCGAGGTATTCTCCCGCTACCCGGTCCCAGTTGTACAGTTCGGTTGAGCGTTGGGCGGCAAGTGTGCCGAGGTGCTGAACGTCATCCGGTGACGCGTGGGCCCACTGCATGAGCGCGGCCAGTTCGTCAATGGTTGAGAAATAGCGGACGGTGTCGCCTCCAACCGAACGATTGTCGGGCGTGTCGCGGGCCAGGACGCAGTTGCCGCATGCCATGGCTTCGATCAAGGCAGGGTGCGTGCCGCCGGCCAGCACCGGGAAGATGTAGGCATAAGCGAAGTGATTGAGCTCCCAGTAGCCCGAGCCGTAGATCGCACCGGTGAAGCGCACATTGCCGTTAGCGCGCCCTCTGAGTATCTGTTTGTAGCTGTCGGCGTACGGCGCGTCGCCGACAATCACGGTAGGCATGTCCAGACCTGCGGCAATCGACGCGTCGACCAGATCGGTGACGCGATTTTCCGGCTCAAGCCTGCCTACATAGAGAAAGTAGCGTCCCGGATCAAGGCCGTGCTCGTCGAGGGTTCCGTTCAGCTCCGCCGGGCCGGGGGTCGCGCCATAGGGGATATAGCAAAGCTCGACGCCGCGGTTGGCGCGGTAATAATCCTGAACGTTGCGCGAGTCAGTGATCGTGCGGTTGGCGACACGCACTGAGACACGCTCCGCCAGTTTGAGAAGAAGTTTCGCCCAGCCTGGCCACTTGTCGCGTTGCCAATCGAGGCCGTCCACATTCAGGAGCACCGGTAGTCTTCCAAGCCGTAAGAGAGCGCAGACCGGGCTGTTTCCAACTCCGAACATGAAGATGACATCGTAACGCCGGGTAATAGCGTGAATAGCGGAGACCGTGGTGTGGACGATGGTATCCAGGTATTTTTGCCGGATCGTGGGTAGCTTCACCAGCCGGACGCCGCGATATACGTCGTAGGGCACGTCGATCTGGGGAGAGCGGCAATACACGCTGACATCGTGGCCTAGCGCGGCGAAGCGCGGCGCAAGCTCTTCGACACAGGTTTCAAAGCCGCCATAGTTGGCGGGTATGCCACGCGTTCCGAGCATTGCAATCCGCAACGCCTGATCCTCTCGACAGCAATTCTTGCAACGTCGTCATGCATTCTACGCCTCGAGCTCGGAATAAGTTTGCAAAAACTGCGCCAGGTAGCGATCCGGGCTGAATCGTTCGTGGACAGCATTCTGTGCATTATGAGCCAGTTGCGAGCGCAACCCGCTGTCCAGCAACAGGCGCTGCAAAGCGGAGGCGATTGAGGCGGGGTCGCGGCCGCAGTAGAGGCCTGTTACGCTGTCGTCCAGAAGCTCGTCGCTACCGCCGCCGTTGTGAATGACAACAACCGCGCAACCTGCAGCCATGCCCTCAATGATTGCGAGCCCGAATGGCTCAGGACGCTGCGAGGGAACGAGCAGGATGTCGATATCTTCGTAGGCGGCTGACGGATCCTCGCATTCGCCGGCGAAGCAGGTGAAGCTGTCAATGCCGAGCGAGGCTGCCAGCTCCTCGTACCCGGCTCCAAGGCGCGGTTGGCTTGAGGGTGGTCCTCCGTGCAGCACAAGGCGAAAGTCAAGGCCGCTCGACCTGAGTAGAGCCGCCGCGTGCAGTGCCTCGGAAATCCCCTTACGTGGCGACAGTCTCCCGACAATCCCGACGGTTGGCGGGTTGGATTGGTTTCGACTTCCCGTCATTGTTGTGAATACGGCGTTATGGATTACCCTGGTTTTCCGAGAGCCAATAGCGCGGGCAGTCGCCCTGGAATTGGCGACCACGGCCCCTGGAATGAACCTCAGCAAGAGCCGCAACGGAACCCGGAATATGATGGGCTCGTCGCCGAGAAACTCGTGAACGTGCCAGAGATGTGGCCGGCGAGTGACGAGCGCGGCGAAAGCTCCGCAGATGACAGCGACGGTGTTTGAATGCACGAGCGTTACCCGTTCGCGGCGGATAACCCGCGCCAGAGTCCAGACTCCGAGCGCGAATGCCACCAGGAGCCGTGGGATTGCGCGCGGCGTGAGTTCATTCCTCCTTAGTACAAGCATCCGGCGGTGCAACACCGTAGCACCAGCTATTGTGAGCTCGCGGGACAGTGGTCCCGGGTGCGGAATGTCAGCTGGCAGAACGACAACCGCCCGGCGCGACGCCGGCAGGCCGCGAACGATGGCCAGCAGACAGCGATCGGAGCCATACATCTCGTCGCTGGAGTGTACGAAGAGGATGGTTTTCAACGCGCCACGCCCCAGTGGGCGCAGAGGACCGCGAGATAGACGCCCACCAACTCGTCGGAAGCGCGTTCCCAGGTTGTATCGTGCGGGTCCACGGCTGCCGATGCTTGAGCGCGTGCCGAGTGAGGATCTCCTAGAATGACTTGGAGTTCCTTTGCAAAGCTGGCGGGGTCATCGGCGGCGACATAACGTGCTGCTTTCCCGCCAACTTCGAGCAGGGCAGGGATGGAGGAAGCAACGATTGGGGTGTGGAATGTCAATGCTTCGAGCAGTGGTAGCCCGAACCCTTCGTAGTGTGATGGCAGGATCAAAGCGACAGCGTTTTGATACAGCCAGACGAGCTCAGGGTCGGATATACCGCCGAGAGTATGGAGCCAGGGTCGGCCATCTGCGAGATCGGACGCGATGCTTCCTGTAACCACGAGCTCAACCCCGGACGCGTTGAGACGCAGCCTCTCCAGAGCCGCAATTGCGACGCTCAGGTTCTTGCGTGTTGAATCATCGCCGACAAACAGGAAAAATCTTCTGTCTCCTATCGATGGAATCGCAATCGGCTGTGTCTCGTGCAGATTCGAAGCGTTGGAGATGACGCGAATGACATCGGCGGGAACTCGGAAATGCTGGCTAATGTCCCATGCGGCTGCGTTACTGACGGTGACAACGGCGTCGGCGTGCCGCGCGCCGAGACCACCGATTGTGCGGACGTATGTGCTCCAGAGACGAGACGGACTGTAGCGGGGATGGAAGTCGAGCGCGTCGTGGATGGTCACAACGGTTGGGACCGGCGAGAACCGGGGAGCGATCATCATCGTATGGACGATATGGACATTCCGCAGACGCGACAGCACCGGGAGCCAGATCTGACTCCAGAGGAAGTGAGCTGCTCCGTTGACTGGGGCGCGGGCAGACCGGTGCAGACGCTCGATTCTTGGGGCACGGGTGGCGAGAACGTGCAAGTCGCGATCTTTCTGCAGGCAGCGCAACATTTCGCGAGTGTAACGCCCGGTGCCGTCCTGTCGATGGGCGTAGGTCGTGTCGAAGAGTACCCTGATACGGGGCAGCGTCGGACGTGTCTGACAGTTATCCATAACGCACGTATGTACCACAATCATGTACCTTCGCGCCGGGGGCAATCGCGCGATACGAATTGAAAGTAGTCAGCAGATGCCCTCGACGCGACGCCAATTGAGGCACTTTGGTCTCCCAGCGATCGCGTTGTTGTCTGCGCTCGTGATTGCGGCGCTGAGCCCCGCAACGGTGCTCTGGTTGGACGTGGGCTCGGCTGGCGACGACCAGTACGTTGAGGGTTTCTATCCTGCGGAAATGAACGAGCACGAGTCCTTCCGCTGGTCTGGGGGTGAATCGACACTAACATTGCCTGCCGGGAACTCCGGCCGGTATCAGGTAGAACTCGCCCTTGCGGTCATCGAGCCGGCTGGCCGGACACTTCAAATACTTTGTGGCGATAATCGCCAGTCGATTGAGCTCGACGGACGCCCCGGCAACAGTATCGCGAGCTTTAGCTGCCAGACGCAGAGCGAAGACATCCGAGTATATCTGAGCGTGCCAACCATAGCGATTGGTGGCGATGAGAGCCGGGCGTTGGGCGTTTCGGTGCGCGATGCGCGGGTATCCTCAGATGACTGGCCGGGCAGGCTGCTAGCCCAGGCATGGGTCGCAGTGGCGGTATTCGCAACGGTGGGTGGAGTCTGGTTTGCCGGCGTGACCTTCGAAGGTCGCCGGTTGGGCATGATGCTTTCAGTGGCGCTGTTGATTGGCTGGCTTGGCCTAATGCTCGTCAGACCCGCATGGATATTGTCCGCGGTTGCCGGGCCGGGAAGCTTGCTGGCTTTGACCGGCGGCGCGGTTGCCTGGAACCTGGCGCGCGGTTCAGTCGTGCGGGCTCGCATTGTGGCTGCGCTCGTGTTGCTGGCACTGGTGGTGTTCTCACAACAATCGCTGGCGATGACGCTTCCTTCGCGCTGGTTAGGTGCAGATCTGGCCGCCGCACGGCTGCTGCCCTGGCTGGCTGGTGGCGCAATTCTGACGGCGCCGTGGGTTTGCAGCCGTCATCTCGCCATCGTTGGCGGAGCCATCGGACTCGTCGCCGTGGGGTTGCCGCTGTTGGCGAAAATCGTGGTGGATCGCTGGAGGTTCGAGCTCGCTGTCCCGGATTGGACCGATCAGGCGTCGGTGCCCGGCGCGGTCTATCTGCTCGCTGTGATGTTCGTGATGTTCATTGGGATTGCCACGCTGGACAAGCGGCGTGCGTTTGCGGTGGCGCCCGTCGTTGCGTTGGGGTTGGTTGCGCTGCTGGGCTGGCGCGTCGCGGTGATGGATTTCAACGGTGACGAGCCGCACTATTATGTGACGGCACGCTCAATCGGCGCGGATTATGACCTTGAGCTGCTGAACAACTACCATGAACAGTCGTACCGGCGGAACACGATCTCTCCAGACGGCAATATCGCTGTCGTTCGCGACGCGAGCGCGGATCGTTATTCAACCCTGTTTCCTCCCGGTGCTGCTGAGCGCCGGTATCTGGACGGCATACAGAACCCGGTCCAGCTCGGCGATGGTTCGTTGGAGTGGCTGCCGCCGCTTGAGCCGGGCACATCGCGGATGCTGCTCTTCGCCGGTGAGTGTGACGTTGATGCGGTGCAGGTT
>JACCZH010000537.1 GCA_013696045.1 Chloroflexia bacterium | reverse complement strand
TCGCCGGAAGGGACGGACTGCATGCGGACGAACATGAGCGCTATCGTCGCAACTGCCAGCAGGGAACTGAAGGCGATAAGGCCCAACAGGACGGGCTCAGGCAAACTCGTGCTCATCAGGGGTTCCATCTCCGTGGGTGGATACGGGACGATCTCATTCGACCCAGGATCCTACACCATCGCCGCGTTTACCCGTCTGTTATCGTGGAGGGAGAACCTGCTTCACCATAGACATGGAGGCGCCCCAGATGATGACCGTTATCACTGAAACCTCGGTACAGCCTGGCCAGGAGAGCGCCTGGGACCAAGCGTTCAAGACACGTTCCGAAGATGCCCAACAGCAGTCCGGCTGGGTGGCAACCCAGCTCTTGATTCCAGTCGATGACCGGCAGAAGCGGGTTGTGGTTGGAACCTGGCAGGATCAGGAGTCCTGGGAGCGCTGGCACACCACCGAAAGCTTTCAACGTACCCGCGACCAGCTCAACAGCGCCACCACCAACGACGGTAACGAGCGTTGGTATGAGGTGGTGGTGGAAGCGTAAACATGGAACATACTGGTCATCTCGACCGCGGGGCACCCTCTGGGCCGCGGTCGAGATGATCAATCGGGCGCGCTAAATCACCGCCAGCGCGTGATCCTTCAGATACCCTTGTAAATCGTCGTCACTGGGATGAAGTCCGACGGCGTTGAGGGTTGTGCGGACTTCTCCATAGGTTTCGCGCAGGGTTTTACCGGTGCTGATCGCCTCACGCACAATACGGTCGATGGTCAGTGTTACTGCTGGCGCGCCCGGCCAATCAGCCTGGCCGATGATAGCGGGGTCAAAACCGGACAGCAAGCCGGTTGAGGTCGGCGGCGGCAGGATGACCGGCTGGCGTGACATCGACATGGTTGTTGGAGAGGTGATCATCCGCTTCAATATGTTTACCCTCGCGAATAGGTGCGAACGTACAGTCCTGATTATGAAGAATACACTCGTCGGGTACTTGCTTCCATAGCCTATTTGGCCCATCCCCGCGCTGGCAACAGGCCTTATCCGGGTGACTCCGAGTTGGTATCGTCGTCGATGGCGGCACGGTCGTACTGCAAGTTGTTCTCGGCGGCCTGCCTGGCAGACTCGCCCAGGAACGACTCTGAGACCATCGATTCGCTCTCCTTGCCACGCTTGCGCTCCTTGCCCGCTTCACCCGGACCCGGCATAATGCGGTTCGCCAGTCCCATCATCGTCGTCATCATGCCGGGGAAGAGCCCGTTGGCGCGCGCCAGAACCTGGGCGTGGAATGATGGCGTAATCTCCGGGTCGCCAGCCTTGACCGCCTGGACGACTTGCCGGGCAACTCGCTCTGCCGGGATCGAGGTGAGCGGCATGCTCGACATGACGCTGAAGAGCGCATACTCGATCTTGTGCTGACCTTTGAAGAAGGCATTGACGTGCCCACCGGTGCGCATCACGCCGGGAGCAACCGTTGTAACCCGGATGCCATCCTTGGCGACCTCGGCGGTTAGACCTTCCGAGAAGCCAACCGCGGCGAATTTCGCGGAGTTATAGGCCAGCAGGTGCGGCACGCTGACCTTGCCGCCGACCGAGGTGATGTTTACGATGCGGCCGCTTTTGCGCTTTCGCATCTGGGGTAGCACCTCCAGTGTCGTATAGACCACGCCCCAGAACATAATGTCCATCGCCATCTCGAAATCCTGAATCGTCTGGGTCTCCAGCGGTCCGGCCGCGATAACTCCGGCGTTGTTGACCAGCACATCCACCCGGCCAAAGCGCTCATTGGCCTGCTCGATCAGGTTCTTCACCTGGGCAGGGTCGCCAACATCGCAGCGCACCGTCAACACCTCGGCTCCCGACTGCTCCAGCTCCTCCTTCGCGCGCTCCAGATCGCCCTCGTGACGAGCGCAGAGCACCAGCTTCGCGCCCTCGGCTGCGAACTCCCTCGCCATCACCAACCCGAGACCGCGCGAGCCCCCGGTGATCAGCGCCACCTGATCTCGTAGCTCAATCATTCGGCTGTTGCGCGCCCGCTTGCGGGCGGCCACTCCCAGGCCGACCGCTCCAACTCCGAGTGCCGCGCGTTTCGTTATCGTTGCCACACTCATGTGTCTTGTCTCCTCGCCTCTGCCTGAACGCTCGTTGCTATGTCCTTCCACGATACAGGTTTTGGCGAACTGGTAGACTGATCGACCCAATTCGGCCATGCGTGGCAAACGTAAGGAACTGCACTGTGAGTCGAATTCCGATTCCGGTGATCCCTGACGATCTCACTCCAGATTGGCTAACGACGGTCCTGCGCGAGGCGGGAGTGCTCGACGAGGCTACCGTGACAAGCCTCAGCACGACCATCATTGGACAGGAGTACGGATTCACCGGGATTGTGACGAGGGTTACTCCAGAGTATGACCGTGTCGAGCCGGACGCGCCGGCGTCAATTGTCGCCAAGTTCCCGAACGCAGCTGGTGAGTCACTGTCCGCCTACCGTGAGACGGTGCAACGCGACCCGGTTGGCGCCCGCCGCTACTACGAGCGCTGCGCGCGGGAGATCTGGTTTTACCAGCAGATCAAGCCGTTAAGCGCAGTGCTGGCGCCCGAGATGTACTACGGCGCCGCGGACCTGGACGAGGGCAGGTTCGTGCTGTTGCTCCAGGATCTGGGCGCGATGCGCATGGGTGATGCCCTGACCGGCTGCCCGGCGAGTGATGCCGGGGCAGTTTTGCGGGCCGCCGGGACTCTTCACGCAGG
>JACCZH010000284.1 GCA_013696045.1 Chloroflexia bacterium | reverse complement strand
TCGTTGGTATACGTCCAGACGATCCCGTCGCGAACGGCGCCTGCCACCTCGGGTGTGCCAGTCGCGTCGGCATAGGCCAGCCATGGCAGGTCTACTCCAGCCTCGATCGGCAGGCCGATCCATTTCCAGACACGGGTGTTGACATCCAGTAACTTGTGCTCCCCGTCGCGAGCATCGTAGATGAACTCGACTTCGGAGACGCCACGATAGCCAAACGCCTTGAGCACCTGCACGCCGCGCTCGGCGATCTCGGGCACATGCTCAGCCGATACCAGACAGCCGGTGCCGAAATCCGGCGGATACTGCTCCAGCTTGCGGCCGACGAAGACCCCATGAGGCTCGCTGTCTTTGCCGATGTAGGAACAAACCGAGTAGAAGTCGGTTAAACCCTGCCCGACGATTTCCTGAGCAACCATTGGGTGTCCGGCTGCTCGCGCCAAAACGGTGCGAAATTCGGCGGCTGACTCAACTCTCCAGGCCTTGTCACCAAACTCGTCATAAAACGAGCGCTGCTCGGTGGGCTTCAGGATGCACGGGTAGGGAAGCTCTGCTTCGACCTGCGCGAGGTCTTCGTCTTCCAGGTACCAGGTGCGTGGAATCGGGATGCCGAGTTCGGTCGCGGTGCGGTAGAGCTGGGCCTTGTCGAGAACCGGCTCAACGATCTCCGGCCCCGAGAAGGGGATGAGGAAGTGTTGCTCCAACCTCTCGCGGTGCCGGTTGACTGCCAGCACCCACTCATCATTGGTCGGATACAGGACCGCCGGCTGCTCCAACGCTTCGCCAAGCTCAAGCAAGAAGGAGATGAATGCTTCCTCTTCGGTCAGCACATATGGGCAGAGCGCGGTCACGGTGGCGTATCTGGATGCCAGCCCATAGCCTTTTGGATCGGGATCGAGCGCGATCACCGGCACGTCGCGCCGGCCAAGTGATCGGGTGACTGCCAGACCGGTGATGTGGCTGTTGAATACGATAGCGGCCGGCTTGCCGCGTGCGTTAATCTCGCTCCGCACCGCGTCGATCAAGGCGCTGAGATCGGTGAGCGGCGCGGCCGGCGCGGTTGCTCCACGGTCGTAATCAGGAAGAATCATTGAGTAGGTCCATTCAAGCTTGCATTGCGAACAACGTGACGTAGCGTCGCGCATTCAGGCGCGCCATTTGGGCGCGTGACGATGCGGCAGCCAGGTGCATGAAAAGCGTTACGCTGAGGTTGGTGGAAATCCTGACCGCTCAGTAGCGGTCAGGATCCGATACAGGCGCAGATACGCGGCCAGAGGGCGAAGAGGAGGATGACCGACGGGCAGGCAGGCACCTCGCGCCGGGCTGCTCCAACTCGTCTAATGTCATCCTGATGTGGCACGAGCGTCGCTCCATTATGTGATTGTCATTGCATGCAATGAACCGTTTCCGTAGCAGCCGAGACTATACCGATCATTCCAGGAACCGTCAACCGAGTAACGTGCATCGACACTCCATCCGAATTACAATACGCGAACGTCCGCATCAAGCGGTCAGGTATTGAGGGGTAGCCCATGCAGCCCGGCGCGCAGGCGGGATCCGGATTCAAACACGGGATGGTTCAGGCATTCGGGTCCCTGAGGCTGCGGGATTACCGCATGCTCTGGTTTGGGATGCTCTTTTCGTTGATGGCGTTGCAGATCGACCTCGTGGCTCGCTCCTGGCTGGCGTACGACCTGACGGGCTCGGCATTCACCCTGGGGCTGGTCGCCGCCGCGAGGGGGCTGCCGCAACTCATTCTGTCGCCGCTTGGCGGGGTAGCGGCCGACCGGTTCGACAAGCGGCGGTTACTGGTTACATCCGAGGTGATCGTCTTCAGTCTGGCGTTGACGACCGCGATGCTCGTGCACAGCGGCGTCATCCAGGTCTGGCATCTGGCTGTTCTCGGATTTTGCCAGGGTATTGCCACTCCATTTTCCATGCCGGTGCGCACCGCCCTCGTGCCCCATCTGGTCCACGACAGTCAGGTGCCGAACGCCCTGGCGCTGGAATCGACCGCCCGCAACATCAATCGTGTGTTTGCTCCGGCGATGGCGGGACTACTCCTTGCCTGGCATCCGACGCTGGCCTTCTACGCGGTGGCAGTTGCCTACGGGCTGGGTGTGCTGACCCTGATGCGGTTGCCCTCGGGGTTGCGCGGCGACGGCGTGCGATCGGGACCGTTCGCGGAGATGATGATTGGTTTCCGCTATATCTGGGAACGGCCGTCACTAATGGCGTTGCTGCTGCTGGCGTATATACCAATTCTGCTGGGGATGCCCTTCCAGCAGTTGTTGCCGGTTTTTCAGTCGGATGTGTTGAACATGAACGAGCGGGCGCTCGGATTCATGTACACGGCGGTTGGGCTTGGGGCGATTGCCGGCTCGATGGTCGTGGCCTATATCGCAATGACTCCGCACAAGAACAAGCTGCAAATCGCGTCCGGCATTGCGTTTGGTGTCACACTGTCGGCGTTCGCGTTGTCCACCAACTACGCGCTGTCGCTGGTGCTGCTGAGTATCGTCGGGTTTATGAGTAGCGGCTACCTCACGTTCAACCGCATGCTGGTGGTGCTACAGACGGACCGGGCGCTCTATGGGAGGGTGATGAGTGTGTACGGGATGACCTGGTCGCTGATGCCGCTGGCATTGCTGCCGATTGGCGCTCTGGCGGATCAGTTCGGCGCGCCGGCAACGGTGGCTGGCGCGGGCTTGCTGATGTCACTTGTCATCGCTTCCATTGCGCTGCGGTTCTCCCACTATTACCTCAAAGGTTCCAGCAAAGTCCCGGCGCAGAGCGATTGAGGCGTTTTTGTCCGCCAATTGGTCAGAGTTCGTCGCGGCGCAATTCATTGCGCCCTCTCCAACACACGCGCGGTCCAGCAGCGCGCAATGAATTGCGCCGTGACGAAAAAGGGCGCACTCAAGAAGCGTGGCAATCCTGTCATTACGTCCCAACAATCGAGCGTTTTCCTAGCCGGTCCTCACAGATGCCCATAAGGATTTCAGTGAGATGGCGACGTTCCGAGAACAAGGTGCTGATCGCGATGTGGCGGGCGAGGGTCAGGGTGGTGTAGCTGTCAATGGAGGGTCCGAGGTCTCTTCCAGCCAGGTCACTGTACTGCTCCGATAACGCTAGCTCGCGGGCCGAAAGGGCGTCCGGCCGGCCAAACGAGCGCAGGCTTTGCTCGATGATGTGGCCGCGGAAGTTGCCAATGTCGAGAGCCGGGTCGCCGGTGGTGTACAGATCGAGATCAAGCAGATAGAGCCGTGGCCCATGGATCAGCACCTGGTCGGGATAGAAGTCGCGATGAATACCGTGCGAGCAATCACTCGGCAGCCCGATTGCAAGTT
>JACCZH010000514.1 GCA_013696045.1 Chloroflexia bacterium | reverse complement strand
GGCTTGTTCATAGTAGTGATCGGCTGGACAATGCGACCGTTCATTACCTGCGACATGTGCTGGCACAACCTGAGTGGCAACCTGGCACAACGATTGCTGAATACATCGCGAGCCTAAGATCTGTGATAAAGGATCCCAACGGTGGAATTCTTCTTACCCGACGCTATGAGTACTGGATTTTGACCTTTGTTGCCGCGGCAAACGATCCGGTGAGCTTCGTTGGCAGACCATGGATAGCCGTAGGGTATGGGGTACACTGTGGCTACTGGACAACCGGTTATCGGCCCCGATTTGAGCTAACTCACTTCTCGACAATCTCTGAAGAGGGAGAGGGATGGCTACGACGACCACGCAATCGGAGCGTATAGATCTACAATTGAAATATATTGCGGGTACTCTGGCCGACCTCGAGGATGTTGCGCGCGATTGGGATCAAGAGCCTATCCACGTTACATTGGCGTGGCCTATGGAGTGGCGCAATGATATGGATGGTCTTGAATTCCTGTATGAAGCATACGAACGTCGAGTGCTGAACGAAGAGCAACAGGAATACTTCTTAAACTTGCTCGACTGGGTCCAGCGCCTCCTTCCAGTTATCCAACGGCTAGAGCTTGATGTGCCGAGAGTTCCATTGAACACCTGTGATTATGAAGCACGATCAGCATGACCGGACGTTGACCCCTTTGGCGCCTCAAGATCCCTTTGGTCTCTTCTACACCTGGTGGCGAGGCGATCCCCTGCCAGCCCTTCCGGACGTGGCCGGTCTCTCAATTGAGCCCGTGACCGGTGAACGGGTACATGAGGTCGTCATACAACTCGATGTCAGTGAGATCGAGGAACGAGCCAATGAGGGCCACCAGTTGTACGCTGCCAGTGTCGCCGGCGAGGTCGTTGGCTGGGGCTTCTCGGCTACCTCGACAGCGGCCATCGGCGAGCACGGGATTACCGTTGTCCTTCCAGCTGGAAATCGCTACCTCTGGGATTTTGTGACGGTACCCGAGTGGCGGGGCCGCGGCATCTATCCGCACATGCTGCAAGCCATCATCGCCCACGAACGCGACGTGGAACAGTTCTGGGTCGGCCACGACTTCTCGAACGTTGCTTCAGGTAGAGGGATTCTACGATCCGGCTTTCACCTGGTCGGGAAGCTCTATCCTGTGCATGAAGGTGGTTTTGTGCTGGTTTCAATTGACGATCCCGAACGGACACGCATTGGCGCCTCAATCCTTGGTGTTCCAGCATCAATGTAAACCATCGTAGCCCCTGTGATCTATGCGATGTTGCCCGATCCGGCGAACTATGCGACATTAATCTCCACGAACGACGCATGACAGCGATGTTTAGAGGAGGGACAATATGTCGAGCGGGACCGTAAATCCCAATCTGCTTCAATCACTTGAATGGCGTTTGGTTGGCCCATTTCGTGGCGGCCGGGTGGTTGCGGTGGCCGGGCATCCGACGGAGAAGGCGACGTTTTACTTCGGTGGCGTTGGCGGTGGCGTTTGGAAGACGACGGACGCCGGGGTGTACTGGGAGAACATCTCCGACGGTTATCTCAATACCTCGGCGGTCGGCGCGCTGGCCGTTTCGGAATCCGACCCCAACGTCATCTATGCCGGCATGGGCGAGACCAGCATTCGTGGCAACGTCTCGCACGGTGACGGTGTGTACAAATCGACCGACGGCGGCAAGACCTGGAAGAACGTCGGCCTGAACGACACGCGTCACATCAGCAGGGTGCGGATTCACCCGAAGAACCCGGACCACGTCTACGTCTCGGCTCTCGGCCACATCTGGGGCACGAACGAGGAGCGTGGTGTTTTCCGCAGCACCGATGGCGGCCAGACCTGGGAGAAGGTGCTCTACAAGAGCGACAAGGCTGGTGCGATCGACCTGACGATGGACCCCAACAACCCGCGCATTCTCGTCGCGGCCATGTGGGACGCCCAGCGCTACCCGCACCAGATGCGCAGCGGCGGAGACGATTCCGGCATCTGGCGCTCGACCGACGGCGGCGACACCTGGGAGGACATCACCCGCAACCCGGGCTTGCCCAAGGGTGTGCTCGGCAAGATTGGCGTGGCGATCTCACCCGCCAAATCGGGCCGTATCTGGGCGCTGGTCGAGGCCGAGGATGGGGCGCTGTTCCGTTCAGACGACGGCGGCGACACCTGGCAGAACGTCAGCGACAACGGCGATCTGCGCCGGCGCGCCTGGTACTACATGCACATCTACGCCGATCCGTCCGACGCCGAGACGGTCTGGGTGCTGAACTTGCAGTGCTGGAAGTCAATCGACGGCGGCAAGACCTTCACCGCAATCCCGACGCCGCACGGCGACAACCAGGATCTCTGGATCGATCCACAGGACAGCAACCGCATGATCGAGGGCAACGACGGCGGCGCGAACGTCAGCCTAAACGGCGGCAACACCTGGTCGAGCATCTATAATCAGCCAACCGCGCAGTTCTATCACGCGATTGCCGACGACCGGAATCCGTACCGTGTCTATGGATCGCAGCAGGACAACACCTCCGTGGCCATCCCCAGCCGCTCAACCAACGGCGCGATCACCGCGCAGGAGTGGTACCAGCCCGGCGGGGGTGAGAGTGGCTATATCGCGATCCGCCCCGACAACCCCAACATCGTCTACGGCGGCGCTATCGGCAGTGGCGCAGGCAACGGACGCCTCCTGCGCTACAACCACGAGACCTTTGAGGAGCGGGTTATCAACGTCTGGCCGGAATTCACCGGCATGGGTCGCGGCGCTGAGGCTCTGAAATATCGCTTCCAGTGGACTTTCCCGATTGAGCTTTCCCCGTTCGATCCCAACACGCTCTACGTCACCTCGAACCATGTTCACAAGACGACCGATGAGGGCATGAGCTGGGAAG
>JACCZH010000496.1 GCA_013696045.1 Chloroflexia bacterium | reverse complement strand
CAGCCAGACAAAAGCGACTGCGTCTCCCACCGTCCAGCCTGCCTCGACGTCCCGCCCAGCGTACAGACCCAGGAAGAGATATGTGCGCATCAGCCCGAAAAACGTGTTTGTTGCCAGTCCGGCCAGGTTAGCGGCGCGATAGGCCATCTGCCGCTGGAACGAGCGCTTCGCCACCTCAATGTACAGGCGCACTGTTCCCCCCGCCGGACGCGGCTAGTAACTTCACATCTCGCGGACAAGGCCGCCTACTGTATCACAGGAACACGCAGGCTGCTAACGAGGTTGAAAACCTAAAGTCGAACTCACGATGTCCGGTCCTGCACATACAACTCGGTCCACGCCGGCCAGTAGCCCAGGCTAACCGCGACATTACGGGAGCGGATGTTCGAGATCGCCGCCGAGTAATGGGGCACTCGACCTCTTTCCAGCACTGTCTCCGTCAAAACGCTCACCAGCGCCCGGCCAATCCCCTTCCCACGCGCCGCGCCGACCACATCGATACCGAGCTCCCACATCGTCTCGCATGTCGAGTCTGCTCCCGCGATACCCACAATCTCGCCGCCGCGAGTTGCCACAGTCGCGACCATGTCCGGTCTGGGGTCATCCATGCGATACTGCAACGCATGCCTGAAGCCGGCATGGCGATAGAGATCGCTCATGCCCTCTCGTTCGACCATGCTGATCTGAATGTCGTCGGGAACATCAGCGGGCTTGAAACTCTCCCTTGAACAGACATATTTGGGGTATGGACCGAAGAGCTCCTGCCCATCTCGATTAACATACTGCGCCAGGCTCGCGATCGTCGAAGCCGCAAATGCGACGTCGCGTTCGAGACCCTGAAGAGTCTCTCTCAGCCAGGCGGACCGCTCGGGATGCGACGCCACGACAACCCCCGCGCCCATTGTCACCACCAACAACGTCTGTGATGGCAGCGGGAAACGTCGCCGGCCTGGACGTTCCTCCCAATCAACAATCGACACGCCATCCTTCAGAAATGCGTCTTCCGCGCAGGCACAGTCTTCTGCAAGAACCGCTCTGACCGCACGCAGCACATCCTGCCGTTTGTAGTTGTCAACGACACTCACGCGACGAACTCGGTTGAACCCGAGTCCAGCTGGACTTCTGATTCCATATAGATCCGTCCCCACGCGATCTTGTCGTTCTTGACGCCCATCACGATCATGCCCACAATCGTCATCGGTCTGCCGTCCGGCTGAGATCCTGTCCAGCGCCACTCCGACCAGAACGTGTCACCGTCGATCACCGACCGCAACAGTTCCGCCGAAAAATCGGGCACATTCTCGAAGATCGCCGTCCAGTTCCAACGCAGCTGGTCTGTGCCCGTATACGCCCAATCGGGATGAATAGGCTGTTCGCTGCGGTAATCTGGCGCGAAGCAGGCAATATACGCGTCAAGATCGCGCGCGTTCAGCGCCCTGTGCATGCGCTCCAGCACCGCCTGCGGATCCTCATATCTCTGGCCGTCCATATCCATCCTTACGTTCAATGATTCGGAAGCCTTTTGGTATATAATTCGTAAACGAAAAAGCAACAACGTCCATCCTCGCGCAGGTCCATCGAGAAGGCAAGAGCCTGCCTCACCGATCCACCACCTGCTGGCCGCCATAACTATTGCGCGGTGAATGGCTCAAGAACAGGTATGAATCCGTCTTCACATAGGGAGATTAAGAATCATGACGGTGCAGGTTCGTCTCGGCACGCTGCTGCTTGATTTCATCTCGTCTCTGCTCATCGGACTTGGGGTGATTGCCGCGTTCTCGCCGTTTGCCCTTTATTGGTGGATTCACGCTGACTACAATCGCTACATCTGGATCATCCAGGGGCCCTACCCATACTCCAACTTTGGTGGCGGACCGTTCCAGATGGTGCTGGGACTCTGGCTCACCGGCCTGGCCGTGCTGCTGCTCAGCGCCGGCGGGTTCTTGAAATGGTTGATGTGGCGCCACTTCGACGCGGAATTCATGCTGAAATAGGTCTCGAACCTGCGATTGGCCGGCCATCTCGCCTGAAACCTCCAAACGTGCAATTTTTCAAACCCGGTGGTTTCCCCTGTCGATTTTGGGCATCATCGAGCGACTATCTAGTGTCGAAGCTGTTCGACCTGGTAGTAGGGTCGGGGAACGCGGTCCATGTCTCCTGGACGTCACCTACGACGATCTTCCGATGCCCCGGCAGAGCATCCGGTCCTGCTCACCGTGTTCGCTCCACTTGGCGTGCGGCACTACCGTTTGATGAGCCGGTGACGGGGTGTGTGGGTTGCGCCCGACTAGCCTTTTCTCTTGGCTGCTTCGGTTGGCCCAACCGTCGGCGCCTCCCTCGCGAGCGGATCTGAGCCTCCAGGGGTCGATTCGTTCCGCGGTAATAGCGTCAGGGCAAGCACACCCGCGAGGGCCCGTAGCACTGCGCTGGCGCTAAGTACCGGGACGATGCCGATGGCGTCGCCCAGCACGCCGCCGACCCCCAGGCCGATCAGCATCGCGACACCCCGGACAGCGCTAAGGGCGCCGAAGACACGCCCCCGGTAGGCATCGGGGGCCCGCGTCTGGACCAGTGCCTGCCTGCCCGCGCCTCCCGCGACGACCGGGAAACCGGCCAGGCCCATCCAGCCCATTGCCACGGCAACGGCTGGAGTGCCCGGAGCAGCAAGGCGATGGGCATTGAAGGCCGCGAAATCAGCCAGTCCGAGCCCAACCAGCCCACCGCCGACCAGCCAGCGCATCGTCAGACGCTGCCCGATGCGCACGAGTGACACGCCGGCGATCAGCCCTCCGACAGCCTGCGCGGTCCCAAGCCAGCCCACCTGGGCGGGCGTCCCACCCAGCACGTCGAGCACCAGCGGCGCCAGGCCCAGCGTCAGGAAGACACCCTCGGCGACATTGCCCAACGAGGACGTCGCAAACAGAACGCTCAGCGAACGGTCATCCCGCACGACTCGCAAACCGGCCCGCCAGTCAGACACCATGCGTTTCAAAGGCGAGCCGTCAATTACTGTGTCCTCATCTCGTGCGGGGCGCGCATCGGTGGCGATCAATCCAATGAGCAGTGCAGAGCCGACGTAGGTCGCGGCATCGACAAGCGCGACGCCGGCAATCCCGGTTCTGGAATAGAGCAACGCCCCCACCGCCGGGCCGATCAGGCGGCCGAAATTGTCATTAAGAGCATTCATCGCGTTGGCAGCCACCAGGCGATCTTTGCCAACCAGGGTGGGCAGAAGCGCGCTCTCGGCGGGCGAGAAAAAGAGCCCATTTGCACCCTGGGCCGCCGCAACCGCGTATAGAAGACCAAGGCTGTTCGGAGCGAGCAGCAGTGGCAGCAGGATGATTGCCCGCAAAAGGTGCGTCACAACCATCGTCCGCTTGCGATCCCAGCGATCCACGAACACCCCGGCGATCGACCCAAACAACACACCCGGCAGGAAGCTGGCGGCAAAAGCTGCGGCGGTTGCAGTGGCCGACCCGGTCAGGCTGTACACGTGGAGCGGCAGGGCGACAATCAACGCAAAGTCGCCGGCATATGAGACGAGCCCGGCCAGCCAGAGCAGACCGAAATCACGGTTGCGCAGGATGGAAAACATCAACCCTCCGGCAGGACGTCGACGGGCCAGTGTTGCCCAACTGTGCGGTGCGCGGCGGCGACTATACTACATCGCGCGAACAGGCGGCAGCGACAGTCGTCCCGACATGGTTGAATACCCCGTCTGGAGGTGAAACGGAATGTGCAGAAACATCAGGACGCTTTTCAACTTTCAACCAGCGGCGACCGACGAAGAGATTCTGGCCGCGTCGCTGCAGTTCGTCAGGAAGATCAGCGGCTTCTACAAGCCATCCATGGCGAACGAGGCAGCCTTTAGCGCGGCCGTCAACGACATTGCCCGGATCTCGGAGCGCCTGCTCATCTCGCTCGAAACGAGCGCAGCCCCGAAGAACCGGGAGGACGAAGCTGCTAGAGCGAAGGAACGCTCCGCTCAACGATTTGGCACATGAACGCATGCTTTCCAGGGTATTTCCTGGTGACCGTCATCTCGATTCTAGACTGGCATGTCTTCATTGCGATCGAGATACCGATCTAGGGGTAGAAGTGATGGCATGACGGTCGAGATGACAACCCACCTGTAAACCGCTGTAAGCGGATGCAGATCAGAGGTGCAACGCCAATGAACGAAGTCGCAGCCGAACAGACACGCCAGATAGTGGACGAGATCTATCGCACCGAATCGCGGCGCGTGTTCGCGACGCTGATCCGGCTGCTGGGGGATTTTGACCGGGCCGAGGACGCGTTGCAGGATGCGTTCGCGGCGGCGATGCAGCAGTGGGGGCGGGATGGAGTGCCTGCGAACCCCAGAGCGTGGCTGGTTTCGACCGGGCGGTTCAAGGCGATCGACGGGATGCGGCGCAAGGCACGCTTCGACAAGTCACTGGCCGCACTCGCCGAACAGCTCGATACGCCGGACGATGTGGACTGGGACGAGGAGGGGATCGAGGACGACCGGCTGCGGCTGATTTTTACGTGCTGCAACCCCGCCCTGTCGCCCGAAGCCAGGGTGGCGCTGACGCTGCGCGAGGTATGCGGGTTGACGACCGAGGAGATCGCAAGCTCGTTCCTCACCGCTCCATCGACACTGGCGCAGCGTATTGTGCGTGCCAAGGCGAAGATTCGCGACGCGGGCATCCCCTATCAGGTTCCCTCAGCGGTCGACCTGCCGGAACGGCTGGACACTGTGCTGCAGGTCATTTATCTGGTGTTTACCGAGGGGTACTCCGCGTCCTCGGGGGAGTCGGTGACGAGGTCCGATCTCTCGGGCGAGGCCATCCGCCTGGCGCGGCTGTTGATCGAGCTGCTCCCTGAGCCCGAAGCGATGGGCCTGCTGGCGTTGATGTTGCTACAGGAATCACGCCGCGAGGCGCGGTCCACACCGACGGGCGATCTTGTTCTGCTGGAGGATCAGGACCGCTCGCTCTGGAACCGCGACCACATAGCTGAAGGTATGGCGCTGGTGGAACAGGCGCTGCTGTCGCGCCGGTTCGGCCCATACAGCCTGCAGGCAGCCATCGCGGCGGTGCATGCGGAGGCGCCTGATCCTGCCGCGACGGACTGGGAGCAGATCGTCGGGCTCTACGACGTGCTGTTCGCAGTCAATCCGTCGCCGGTGGTCGAATTGAA
>JACCZH010000491.1 GCA_013696045.1 Chloroflexia bacterium | reverse complement strand
GAACGGTATCCGTAAGAACCCGGCCATGCCACGTAGCGACAGCAACGGTGTTGAATCACAAGTGTTCGACCGCACCGAGACTGAGTGCCAGGAAGTATTGCGAATGGCACTCGGTTATCTCAGGAAGTTCCCCGATCGAACCGTGGCGATTCTGGTGGGCAGCAAGCATGTTGGCTATGAATATTCAGCAGCTGCTGGAGAACTGGGTTTCCCGGACGAGAAGATCATCCGGCTGTTGAGCGGCAAGGATGGCCGGCCGGTTGGCGTGATTGCAAAGCTGGTTCTGATTCTGAATTATCTTGAGAAGCCGGACCAGAGCTTCTGGTTGGCAGAGGCGCTCGCAGGCTGGTCGGAGTTTGGTGATGCCGATCGTGTTGCCATGGCGATCAAACGGGTCAGCGCCGGAGCGGGAGCCTCCCTTAGCGATATTCTCTATCCGGGATCAGGTCATCAGGTAGGTCATTGTCTGACGTTGCCCGAGCCGCTCAATGCCGCGGAACAACGCACGCTCGCGCGACTCAGGGCCGTGCCTGCCTGGCTTGAGAACCGGCTCGCGCTGCCACACGAGCTGCTGTCACTGATCGCCGCGACTATCCAGCCTGACGAAAGTGAGAGACCGCTCCTTGATGCCATCATAGCGACGATTGGCAGCGTGCCGCCCGAGGCAACGATGAGCCGGTTGCAACAGCTCAGGAGTCTGCTTGACGAGATCCAGAAGCGGCACCGCCAGTTGCGCGGCACCCACGACGACTACGAGATCAAGATCGAGCCGGGCACTCTGACCATCTCTACTCGCCATCAGGCCAAAGGGCTGGAGTGGGACATTGTGTTTGCAGTCGGGTGTGACGATTTCTGGTTCCACGGGTCGCTCGATTATCCACGCATGACCCAGAAAGCGTTCCTGGGGCCATTCGACCCGGTTCTGACGATGATGACTGAGCTGCGCTTCGCATTGGAAGGCAATGCAGACTATCCGTCCCACACCGACATCGAGCAAACCACGACCCAACAGGCAATTGATGAGGTTTCCGAGGGCTTGCGGGTGATGTACGTCACGATCACCCGCGCCCGGCTGGGACTCTGGCTGAGCTGGCATCGAGACGGGAAACATGGAGACAATCGCTATCCGCGCAACGAGTCGCCGGTCTTCCCGATGTTGTGCCAGCTAGTCGAGGAAGTGCGGATGGAGGCTGTCAGTGTCGCTGCCGATTGATTTTGTGGCCAGCGCGACTGCGCTAAAGTGTTACGAAGTTTGTGCCCGCAAGTTTCAGCATCGCTATCTGGACCACGTGCCGACGGCTGGACCTGACGCGGAGTCGGCGGAGCAGATGCAACGCGGTGAGCTGTTTCACCGGCTGGTGCTCTGGCACGATCTGGGGCTGGACACAGATGTCATCCTGCAAACCGCGGATGATCCCGTGCTCGAGACGCAGTGGGCAGCCTATCGGTCGTTCGGGAACACTCTCGGCGTCGACGGCTCACGTGTCCAGCACGATCAGTCCCTGGTGGCCCGTTGTGGCGGGTTTCCGGTGCTGGCCAAAGTTGATGCGCTGGTCGTCGATCCAGCCGGGTGTGTCACGATCTACGACTGGAAGACGACCGAGCGTCCGAGCCCGGCACGGTTTACTGACAGCCATCAGTCGAAGGTCTATCCCTACGTTGTCTGGGAAGTGCTGCGCCGGCGTCCGGGCGTGGCGCTGACCGATCCTGCCCAGGTCCGGCTCATCTACTGGTTCCCTTCGCAGCCGGAGGAACCGCTTGAGATTCCGTACTCTCCGGGGCGGCTGGCTGCCGGCTCGGGCTGGCTGGATGGCCTGCTCTCCACGATCGCTTCAGATTGCGAGTTTCACATGACGACGGACCGCACCCGCTGCCAGAAGTGCGAGTACATCGTCCACTGTGGCGTGAAGCCGGAAGACGGTGATCCTTTGGAGCTGGACGAGGATTACCACCGGACGATGGAACTGGAGGACGATTCGTCTTTTGATCACGCAGTGTGGCCGCATTGAGGGTAGACATTCCTGTCTGATTCGGGTGCTTGGTGGTTGGTGGAAGAACGGCGTATGGATGGTCATCCTTCGCTCCTCAGGATGACCGGTAGAGAGTGGATTCTCCGTCGCAAAGGCGTCGTCTTGTCGCAATCAGCGATAAGCCCAGTCCTAACCGTTCTTCGCCAGGTTGAACTCTTCGGCAGCGCCGACACCGTGACGGTCGCCGGTTTCGGTGAGCCAGCGGCGGACCATCTCTTCAACGCGGTCGAAGTGCGCGCCGAGCTGGCTGTGGTGGGCACGCAGTGCGTCAATTTTCTGGTCGACAGTGTCTGAGATATCCACCCAGTGGTTGTTGAATGGCGCGCCGACAACCCGGACTTCACGTACCTTGTGTGGCAACAACCCCTCAAGCATGAGCTCGGGGAAATCCCACGGATTCTGACTGGCGGGGTAGATCGCGGCAAGCGAGGCTGCCCCAACGGCCAGGTGGTCGGCGTGGTGACGGCCGATTGAATACACCGGGTCCCAGCTGCGGTCCGGTGATGGACAAATCACGCGGCTGGGACGCAGTCTGCGGAGCACGCGGACAATATCGTGGCGCAGCTCAAGGGTTGGCTCGATGACACCATCCGGGTAGTCCAGAAACTCAATGCCGGCCAGACCGAGAATGCGGCCGGCCTCACGCTGCTCGGCTTTGCGGGTGGCTGCGATGAGCTCGCGAGCCTCCGCGCCAATATCGGTTGCCTCGTCAGAGCCGCCACCGGTGGCGTCCGTCACGACCAGATAGTGAACTTCCCAGCCTTCGTTTACCCATTTTGCGGTTGTCCCGGCGCTGCCGAATTCGGCGTCGTCTGGATGGGCCATGATGACCAGGGCACGTTTTTCGAGCTCTGTTTTTTGCTCTTCTGCTTCTCTCTGCGCCTGAATTTCTACTTGCTCGCTGTCCATATGTATCCTTCTCATGGCCTGCATACGTGTTTACACAACCTGTCTATGCTATCACCGGGTTGATCAGGATTCGATATTCTTGACGGAGCGTTGTCGTCTCGACCACCCTGCGCTGTCATCTCGACTGCGGGGCACACGCCCAGAGTGCACCCCGGGGTCGCAGAGATATCCTTGGCAATCCAGGGTCCGGCAGGGGCGAGATCTCTCCACTCCGTGGAGCCTGTCCTGAGCGTCAGTCGAATGGGCTCCGGTCGAGATGACTGTCGGCGCCTATGACAATCGCCCTGAACGAGAGAGTGCTTTGACACAGAACGTGTATTTTGTAGAGGATCAACGCTGGCCGTCGCGGTCGCAACGGTTTAGCTGGCTGATGGCTATTGGGGTCGTTGTCTTCATTATCTTTGAGCTGAACCTGCTCGCGTTTGAACCCCTTGCGGGGTCGGGCATTCTGCTCGTTCTGTTGGGCATGTCTCTCGTGGCAATCACTGTCCAGCAGCGGCTTTCGGTGAGAATCGGCCGCGATCTGGACGCGCTACCGGGCCAACTCGTCGTGCAGCGCTTCTGGCGACGGGCAGTTCAGGCCGCGCCGGTTGAGTTTGAGGAGCTCGACCTCCGGCCGGCCCCAGCTGCGCTGCGCATCGTATACATCTCGAAAGGTCCGCTGGCCGCACTCAGCCCCGGACGGCGCGGCTCGCGGCTGGGACGCAGGGATTGCCACATTCCCATGGATGAGATTGAGAACTGGTCGGTTGGCAGTCTGCCGCGCTTTGTCTGGCTGCGAAGGGCCAGAGCGTCCGTGTTCCCGGTAGGTGCGCAACGTGATGCCGTAGTGGTTGTCCTCAAATCCGGCGAGAAGCTCATGATACCCAGCCAGATCCCGGCGACGTTCATTGAAGCGCTCTCGGCGGCCAAGGTTGATTCCCTCAAGAAGGAACAGGTCAGGCCGGTAATCCGCGAAGAGATCTAGGGGAGGTTTGCCGCGCTTATCCCAGCTGCCTCCTTCTGCCGCTCAACGGCGGCGTTGCGGATTTCTCTGGCGGCCGGTTTGCCTCGAATGAGATTGGTAAAACCCAGGCCACCGGCAAGGATGCCTAACGCCGCCATTGTCAGGAAGGTGTTGCGCACGCCGATGCGGGGAATAAGCACGATAACAGGGATAAACGTGCCAATGAGCGCACCGATCGTGCTCAGCGCGAAGACCGTGCCGGCCGATGAGCCTGCCTGGCCGACCTGTGGCACCACCAGCCGGATTGCGGACGGCGTCACCGCGCCCAACAGAAGCGGTGGCAGGGTGATGAGAACCAGCACCGACAGGAATGTGCCCAGCGGCACGCCGCCGAAACCGAAGGTGAATTCCTGAATTGCGGCCACAATCGGCGGGCCAGCAAACGCCACGAGGACCGCCCAGACACCTGTTATGAGCAAGCAAGCGGCCGGGATACGATGGTCGGGCCGCTTGTCGATGAGCCGTCCACCTAGCGAATAGCCCAGTGACAGTGCCGCGAAGGTCATTCCAATGATGATCGACCAGAGATCGGTCGTCGTCCCGAAGGCTGGCGCCAGCAGCCGCTCGGCGGCCAGCTCGATACCAAGCCCAATCGTTCCAGCGAGAAAGACGGCCAGCCTGGCATACCCGCGTACTGTCAAAGATTCATCCCGTCGTGTGTTTGTATATCATCTGGTCGCGCGTGACCAGCGTGAAGCCAACCTTAGCCAAGTGTAAGCAAAGCCCCGGCACATTGCATCGCCGGGGCTTCTCTCGGGAGGGACGGTAAAGAGCGATGTCAGTCTTTCTTGCGGAAGGTGTCCTTGACTGCATCCTTAGCATCGCCGGCAGCGTCTTTCACGTTGCCAACGGCCTGTTTCCCTTTGCCTTTGGACTGGTCGGAGCGGCCTTCGCGTGACATGTCATCATCGCCGGTGGCGTTTCCGATGTTCTCTTTCACGTTTCCCTTGAGTTCGTCGAGCTTGCCTTTTGTCTTGTCGTCGCGTCCGCTCATCGTGTTGTGTCCTTTCACGGTACAGTCGTCCACGTATCCATAGAATACGACGAACTCGGTACCCATACAGATAACTGCGTAACAATCCGCGCCAGCCTGCGCCATGGCCCCGGAATAACCCCAGGATTTTTGCTGTGGAAGAATGCCGGTGTGAGTGACTGCGCCATTCGTGAGGGTTCGCTCTTGCGGGAGAATGCCGCCTCCGGGGATGATCTGTAGCGCGTGCCTGATCCATTCACTATTGTTGCTCTTGGTACCTTCGGGCGGTTGCCGAAAGGCGGGGTTCGGCGGTACACCATGTACATGCGCACGACGATCGCAAGTGAAACGGTGGACGACTCTGGTGACCGGGCTTCAACAAACAGACGAATTGCAACCAGACCAGCAGTCCGCGCCGGGTGGCCTGCGCTGCCAGTGGTGCTCGGTGTCGCTTCCGTCCGGGACGACAGTGTGCCCAACCTGTAACTCGGCCGGTATTCCGGACCCAGCCATGACCGTGCCCGGCAGCGAGATTCTTGAACCCACACCCGCCGTGGACGTGGTTAAGCCTCCTGAAGAACTGGACGAGTGGTGGCTGGACGACGAGTCCGTGGCTCTACCGATCACCAGGCCGCCGTCAAGCGCCGCGCTTGATGAAGACCGTGTGCTCAAAACCGCGGCAATTCTGATTGGCACAGCGGTTATCTGCGCCTTTGCCGGCTGGCTGGCCGGCCCGTTGCTTGCCCCGGCTATGGAGGGCATCACCGGCTCGCCGGTCCAGGATACCAGCGATCTGCGGCCAATGGGCTCAATCCTCGGATTCCTGTCCGGCCTTTTCATTGGCGCCTGCATCGGCTGGATCTCCCAGGCGTAGACCACTGCTCTCCACAAACGCAACCATCGCCCTGCGGTCATGTCTGCCTGTTGTAAGGTGGATGCGTCTGTCCATGAATGATCCGGGGGTGAGATGACGCATGCCACGCTACAAGAGATTCATACCGCGATTGAACAGCGTCGAGTTGAGCTGGTTGAGCTTGCCTGCAAGCTGATTGCGTTTCCGACGCTGAGTCCTCCGGGACGAAACACCGGCGCGGCGCAGGATTTCGTGTCGGACTATCTGGAGCGGCTGGGCTTCGCTATCGACCGGTTCGATGTGTATCCGGGCGATCCTGACATTGTGGGCACGTTGCGCGGCAGCGATTCTGATAGCGCGGCGTCCCTTCTTATTAACGGCCACATCGATGTCGCGGAGGTTGAGCCGGTCAGCGCCTGGAGCCGGCCGCCGTTCGAAGCGGCAGAGATTGATGGCTATCTCCATGGTCGGGGCGCGGTGGACATGAAAGGGCCGGTGGCCGCCGCGCTCTTCGCGGTGCAGGCAGTCCGCGATCTTGGGGTGGACCTGCGCGGTGACCTGATGATTCAGTCCGTGATCGGCGAGGAGCAGGGCGAGGCGGGCACGCTGACCTGTGTCGAGAAGGGCTACCGGGCGGATTTCGCCATTGTGCCGGAACCGACGGATCTCGTTATCTCCGGTCAGGGCGGCGTGATTACCGGTTGGGTTGAGATCCAGAGTCCGGAGACATTGCACGACGCCGTGCGGGGACGGACGATCCACGCCGGCGGCGGGTTGCGCGGGGCGAGCGCGATCGAGAAGATGGTCAAGGTGATCGAAGCGCTTGGTGAGCTTGAGCGTCACTGGGCGGTCATGAAGAGCTATCCGGGGTTCGCTCCCGGCGCGGCAACGATCAACCCGGCTGTTATTGAGGGCGGCCGGCATCCGGCTTTTCTGGCGGACCGCTGCGCGCTCTGGATCACTGTCCATTTCTACCCCGATGAAACCTGGCAGGATGTGGCCGCCGAGATCGAGGACCACGTGCTGCGGGCTGCCTCGGCCGACCTCTGGCTGCGCGACAACCCGCCAACCTTCCGCTGGGGCGGCCGCTCGATGATCGAGGAGCGTGGCGAGATCTTTCCAGCGGTGGAGATTCCACGCGGCCATCCGGGCGTTGAGGCGCTCTCCCGGGCGCACCACTCAGTGCTCGGCGTAGATCCGGCGCTGGGCATGTGGCCCTCGGTCAGTGATGCCGGTTGGCTGACCTCGGCCGGCATCCCGACCGTGATCTACGGCCCCGGCGCCCTGGTACAGGCCCACGCGATTGATGAGCGGATCGCTGTGGACGACCTTGTGACGGCGTGTAAGGTGTATGCCGGGATGATTGTGGACTGGTGTAACCAGGAGAAGCTCTAATTTTCCTGGCCTACCACCTCCACAAATTCGTTCGTGAACGCCTCTAAGGGGTCGACATCATCGGCGAGCATGTCGTTGTCCTTGAGCCAGGTGGCGTAGGATTCCCAGCGCTCGGGAGTTTGCTGGCCGAAAGGGATGCTGCCATTGTCGGTCCAATAGGGCTGGAGCAGGACGATGCCGCGTTCTTCGAGCTCGCGGTCGGTGTCGGGCGCGGCTGCGAGCAAGGCGTCCAGGGCCGCGGCGTTGTCGCTCTCGGCGTCGGCATAGCCACGGCTGATGGCGCGCATCATGCCCTCGACAAGTTCGCCGTTGTTCTCAACGGTTTCGTCGCTGGCGACAAGCACGAGCTCATAGTAGTCGGGCACGCCCCACTCTTCCACTCTCAGAATGGACACGTCCTCGCCCTCGCGCTCAACCAGGAAGGACTCATGCACCCAGTATGCGCCGATGATGGCGTCCACCTGGCCGGCGAGCAGCGGCGGGATGAGCGTGAAGCCGACGTTGACGATCTCGACGTCATCCATCGTCAAGCCGTCGGACTCCAGGATTGAGGAGAGGAGCGCCTCATCGCTGGGCACGCCAGGCACGCCGATGGTCATGCCTTGCAAATCGCTCGGGCGCTCGATGCCGGAGCTCTCCAGCGCCATGATCGAGTTAAGCGGATGCTGCACCAGCGCCGCGACTGATTGCACTGGAATGTCTTCACCGCGCGCCAGCAGCACGTCGGTCTGGTAGGAGATGGCGAATTCGTCGCGGCCGGAACCGACCAGGGTCAGTCCGTCTTGCGGGTTACCGGGCACGTAGATCTCGACATCCAGCCCTTCTTCCTCGAAGTAGCCCCGCTCCTGGGCCAGATAGAGCCCGGTGTGATTTGACCAGGGATACCAGTCGAGAGCGATCGTGACCGGTGTGAGCTCGTCACTGGCTGTGTCATCGTCGTCGTTGCCGCAGGCGGCTAGCAGCGAGCCGGTGAGCAGTAGCGCCAGCATTAACGACAGCAGGCGTAGCGGGTTGCGAGGGATGGCGTTCTTCATGCGTGAGGTCTCCTTATACGGTTCATACGAAGCCTGTAGAGACGATGCGCTGCGTCGTCTTAGACGTCCCAACGGGACGTCTCTACGGCTGCCTTGCCGTTTTCTCATCCTTCCGCCACGGCAACAGCCAGCGCTCGGAGAGGGCGACGATCGTGAACAGGGTGATGCCCAGCAGGGCGGATATGCCCACCGCGGAGAACAGGAGCGCGGTCTGGAACTGGGCCGCCGAGCGGGTCATCAGATAGCCGAGCCCGGACGACGCGCCGACCCACTCGCCGACAATCGCGCCAATGACCGAGACCGCGGCGGCGATTCTCAGGCCCGAGAGCAGGTAGGGCAGCGAGGTGGGAATCCTCACGATTCTCATGACCTGCCAGCGGTTTGCACCCATGCTGCGTAGCAAGGCGATGGCGTCTGGATCGACGGCACGCAGACCGTCGGCCATGTTGACGGCGATCGGGAAGAAGCAGATCAGGACCACCACGATCACTTTGGGTGTTAAGCCATAGCCAAACCAGATCAGCAGAATCGGCGCCAGGGCGATGATCGGGATGGCCTGGCTGGCGACGATGGCCGGGTAGATTGTCCGCTCGGCGGTGCGTGACGAGGCAATTCCCAGCGCGCTGAGCACCCCGAGCAGCGTGGCAATGCTGAACCCGACCAGCACCTCCAGCAGGGTGGTCCGGGTGTGGCCCCACAGGGCCGAGCGCGAGTCAACGGTCTCTCTGGCAATCTCGCTGGGCGTTGGCAGGAACCAGCTGGGGGTGTCGGTGACACGCACGCCAACCTCCCACGCCGCCAGCAAGCCGGCCAGCAACAGGAAGGGCAGTATCCAGCTCAGTATGCTCAAGCCTCCGGGCCGGTCACGGCCTGTTTCCGCGCGCTCGACGGTGGTCTTTGCGCCGGTCGTTTCGATCATGACCGGCCTCCGATGGGCGCCATCTCTCCTCGCAGAGCGGACAGTAGTTGAAGCTTCTGAGCCACGAATTCGGGGTCGCCGATCATGTCCGCGTTGCGCGGCCGTGGCAGGCGCACCTTCTCAACCAGCTTGATCCTGCCGGGACGCGCGGTCATGACTGCTACTCTGTCGGCCAGTAGCAGCGCCTCTTCAACATCGTGCGTCACCATGAGGATGGTGCGGCCCAGGTCCGTCCAGAGATCCAGCAGCCACTCCTGCATTGCCCGGCGGGTGAGGGCGTCCAGCGCGCCGAAAGGCTCGTCCAGTAGCATGACGGGTTGCTCGCTGAGGACGGTCCTCAGGAAGGCGGCCCTCTGGCGCATGCCACCCGAGAGCGCTGACGGATAGCTATCGCCGAAGGTCTCCAGACCGAAGCGCGGCAGCAGCTCGCGCGCCTGTTCGCGTGCCTGCTGTCGGTCACGGCCCGCGACTTCGAGTCCAAGAATGGCGTTGTCGAGCACGGTTCGCCAGGGGAGGAGCGCGTCACGCTGCGGCATGTAGGCCAGGTGTCCAAGCCGCGAGTTGCTGTCGATGCCGCGCAGCTCGATCTGGCCGCTGTCCGGCTCGATCAATCCGGCGATGACATTGAGCAGGGTGCTTTTACCGCAGCCGGAGGGGCCGAGCAGCGCCACGAACTCGCCCTCGGCCACTGAGAGGTGGACGTCACGAATCGCCTCGGTCGCGCCGAAACGCACGCTAAGGCCGTGGACCGCCACCTGTTTGTTCGGGTTTGGGTTGTCCGATTGTCGTGCCGCGCTCAATACTGATCGCCGTTCCACATGCGTGGAGCGACGGGGCGAGGTTGGGATGTGATGGCTGAACCCTGGCCGACAATGCGCACAAAAAACGCCGGTCTCAAGGTCCAGCGTCTCCATGTCTGCAAGGTACAGTGCGGCCATGTGTCGCAACTGTGACATTCC
>JACCZH010000488.1 GCA_013696045.1 Chloroflexia bacterium | reverse complement strand
GCACTCGTGAGGTTGAATCAGAGATCCTTCGTTGCCGCAGGATGACGACAAAAGGCCATTCTCCTCCCTAAACGAGCTTACGTTGATGCGAATGGAGAGGCAGCTTGTCCCCTCCCGTGGTTGGAGCGCCCGGTGTCCGGGAGGGGACAAGCTGCCTCCCCTACCGGGGTTGAATCCCAATCTCCCGCCCGTCAAACGTCTCCTTGCGGTTGTTGCGCCGCATGAAGGCGAGGTACTGATCCTTGGTCATGCGCGGCTCAAAATCATCGAGAATCTGGCGTGCCTGGGTTGCGCCGCCGGCCAGCAGGTCGATGACGGTCATGGCCATGAGCTTGGCCGGCAGGACATAGGCCAGGTATTTGTCGGTGATCTCCCAGTCGCTGCCGTGGACGGCGCCGGAGAAGCCGGCGATGCTAGGCTCGACGGTGGGCATCAGGTGCGAGATGTCGCCGATGTCCGAGGAGAATGTGCCGTGGCCGTCGTTGCGCCAGGCGGACTCGTCATAGAAGACCTTGAAGTTGTCGATGAAGAGGTCGGCCATCGTCTGATGATTGAAGAGCGGCATATAACCCGGCAGTGACGAAATCTCGACCTCAGCGCCCATTGCAATTGCACCAGCGCGCAACGCGCGGTCTACCTTACGGGCGGCGTCCTCGATAGCTTCGGCGGTCTTGCCGCGGATCATGGTCTCCAGACGCACATCGTTCGGGATGACATTCACCAGATCGCCGCCGCGCGTCAGGATCGGATGGATGCGGATAGTGTCATCGTCCTTGTAGGTTTCACGCTGGGCGTTAATAGCCTCAAGAGCAAGCTGGGCTGCGTAAAGCGCGTTGACTCCACGATGCGGGGCACCGCCCGCGTGGGCAGCTTTCCCGGTGAAGCGTGCCTGCTTGCCGACGAAGCCGTTGATGGAAGTGTTCATCCCACCGATCTGTGTTGGGTCGCTCGATGTTGCGGCGTGCACCATCATGGCCATGTCGATGTCGTCGAACGCGCCGATCCGCACCAACTCGCTCTTGCCGCCCAGGAACTCGGTCTTGTCCGCTTGCGTCAATCCCACCCGATAGTCGATCTCGACGTACTCCTCGGCCGGCACGGCCATGAAGGCCACTTTGCCCGCCAGCTCGCTGAGCACTCCGGAGCGCACCAACCCACTCGCCACGCCAAGCATGGTCGCGATCTGGGCGTTGTGGCCGCAGCAGTGCGCCGCGCCGGTCTGTGGATCGGCGCTCGGGTGGTCCGCCACCAACACCGAGTCCAGCTCGCCTATCACTGCGACCGTTGGCCCGCCATCAGACTCGGACACCACAGTCTTGACGCCGGTCAGCGCCAGCTCCTCAAGGTAGCCGAGCCCCAGCCGCCCAAACTCCGCTGCGACGATTCCAGCGGTGCGCCTCTCCTTGAAGCCAAGCTCAGGATGATGGAAGATGTCCTCCCCCAGCGCGATCAGATGCTCCGCCTGCCGGTCGATCTCGTCGTTAACGCGTTGCTTCAGCTCTTCGTGTGCCACATTCCCCGCTTTCTTCATGCTCACTCAGCGATCGGCAAAGTCTTCTCAAAACGTACCGCCATCTATACAATAGGAAGAACACCCGAATCGGTAGCGTGCCGCCCACAATCAGGCTGACTTGGACCAGACCATGATTGCGTCATCATTATCATCTGGATCATCCTTACCGTTCGTGGGGCGCTCGCGAGAGATCGACCATCTTGCCCGCTGTGTCGACCAGGCGCGGGCAGGACAGGGAGCCACCGTGATCGTGAGCGGCGAGGCCGGTATCGGCAAGAGCAGTCTCGTCAGCCAGATTAGCGCCGGGACACTGGTGCTTACAGGCCATTGCTACGACTTCGCCGCCGCGCCGCCGTACGGTCCCTGGATCGAGATCCTCGAAGACGGCCGGCTCGCCCGGTCCCATATGACCTCTCAGTTACTGTTCGACGAACATGGCGCAGGAGGATCGGCCCAGGATCAGCGTGAGCTCTTCAGCGCAATCTTTCGTCTGATTGCCGACATTGCTGAAGCGCATCCCGTCACCCTGATCTTCGAAGATCTCCAGGGTCGCTGGCCTCACGCTCGGCGGCGGGATTGGCTGGCTAGTCGGGAAGTATGGCTTGGCTATCAACAACCTGATCTCGGTCGACCTCGTGACCGCCGGCGGCGACTTCCTGACGGCCAGCGACGACGAACACAACGATCTGTTCTGGGCGTTGCGCGGCGGAGGGGGAAATTTCGGTGTTGTGACGTCATTCGAATTTCGCCTTCACCCAGTGGACCAGGTGCTTGCAGGCATGCTTGTCTGGCCGATTGACCAGCTCCGGGGACTCATGGAGCACTACAGGGAATTCACACGGGACAATCCCGAAGAAATGACCTTCTACCTCGAGACCGGGACCGATCCCGAGAGCGGCACGCGTATCGCCGCAATAGCTGGTATCTATCCGGGCGAGATCGCCAAGGGAGAGCGGCTCGTGGATGGGTTACGTGCTTTCTCCCCGCCGATAGCTGACATGATCGAGCCGATGCCCTACCGGAATTTCCAGATGGCGTTTGATGAGGAGTTTCCTCACGGGCGCCGCTACTACTGGAAGGGTCTTCTGCTACGCGAGATCCATGACGCGGTGATCGATGCCGTGGCCGAGGCTGAGTCGGCCGTCCCACTTCCGGGTTGCATCATTGCAATTGAGCACTACCGGGGCGCGATGAACCGTGTTCCCGTGGGCGCGACCGCTTTCGCACACCGGAACGCACAGTACCAGTTGGTCATCATCGGCGGTTGCGACGATCCAGGCGACGACGAACGGGTAAAAGAGTGGGTACGAGGGCTGTACACGGCAGCGCAACCGTATGGGTTGAACGCGCCGTTCCTGAACTTCAACAGCGTGGAGCCAACCGAACAGTTGAGCGCCGTGCGAACAAGCTTCGGCCCAAATTACAACCGGCTCGCCCGCATCAAGCGGCAGTACGATCCAGGGAATCTCTTTCACGGGAACAACAACATCCCGCCAGAATAGGTACCAAGAATATAATGTGGCGGGCTTATCCTTGAGTAGCCCGCCACGTCTCGTATTCAGCACGGGTTGCGTCGTCCGGCGGATAGACGCCCCGGATGCTGGCGCCGGCCTCCACTTTCGCGAGCGCCCAGGTCTCGAACCGGTCCTGCTCGCGAGTATCGCGGGCTACCTCGGCAGCCAGATGGCGGGGAATCACCACCACGCCCTCGGCGTCGCCGACGATCACGTCGCCGGGAAACACCGCCACTCCACCACAACCAATTGGCAGGTTGATGTCGGCTGGGTGATGGCTGACGAAGCTTGTTGTCCCGTTCATGCCGCCCGAGTAGGTCGGCAGTTCGACCTGGGAAATGCTGGGAGAATCGCGGAACGCGCCGTCCGACACTACGCCGGCCGCGCCGCGCATCGCGATGCGCGTCATCAGGATGTGGCCCAGCGACGCCGCCGAGAGGTCACCCCGCGCGTCGATGACG
>JACCZH010000433.1 GCA_013696045.1 Chloroflexia bacterium | reverse complement strand
CAACAGCAGCACGAAAACGAGCAGCCGGATACGCATAGAAACGCTTTCCATTCCACACTGAACAGGCAGCATACGCCGCCCGTTACCAAACAGATATTTGCCAACCCGTCAAAAGGATGCAGAATGGTACTTGGTTCCACTGCAACGGCAGGATCATACTCGATTTACGTTAGACAGAACATAGGAAATGTGTCCCATCTCGGAACAAGCCGTTTTTGACGACGAATGAGCGAGGAATGGCCGCCTCAAGGGACCATTTTACTCGCCGGCAATCTCCACATACTGCCATTGATAATAGTGCTGCCCCACGTTCCCCGCCTCGACCTGCCAGCCGGCGGCGTTGTCTGGGGTGTAGGTCAGCACCCGGCGCTCGAAGGCCTGGATGAGGACGTTCTTCTCGTTTCCGGCTACCTTGACGGTGGCCCAGTAGGGTTCGGAGATGGGGAGGCCGGTGGCGTAGAAGGGGTTCTGGAAGAGGGGGCCGCTGGTGAAGCCGCCGTTCTCGAACACGATGTCTTCGGCGTTCATGAAGGTCCAGAAGACCGATGCGACGGTGTGGCCGCTCTCCGGCACGTAGCGTGTGGCGGTGACGCCGCGCGTGCCCAGCGAGGGATCGTTGCTTACCGTTCCGGAGCGGTCAAGCCGTTGGGTGACGGCGGCGCCTTCGGCGTGGGCCGGCGCTTGTAGCAGACCGTTGAATGTGGCGTAGGTTGGGCCGTTGAGATCACCGGCGTCGCCGGCCACGTTGACGTTGGCTGGTTGATGGCTCTCGAAGCTGCCGTCGCCGGTCTGGAGCTCGCCGGTGATCAGCTCGCGCACCAGCAAACCGTTGGTGACGTACCAGACTGAGCTCGGGTCGCCGCCGGGGTTGGTGATCTCCATGCGCGACTTGTCGAAATATTGCACGGCGCGTTGCCCACCAGGGGAGTCTGCGTAGAGCTCCCTGACTGGGGCTGTAAATGCCTCCGGGCCCCACATCCAGGTGCGGTTGGCCGCGCCGTCAGAGACCGGGCGGTCGGTGCGTTCCCAGGCAGCGTCAAACGTGGCACTGTCTGTTAAGGCTGGAGCCGGTGTTGGGCCGGGCGGGAGAGATGGTGGCGGTTCCGGAAGTGGCGTCGGCTGCGGTGGGGTGGCCGGCGTCGAGCCCGGCGTGGGTTGTGAATCCGGCACGTTGCCCTCAATGCTGTAGTTGAATTCGCATTGCAGCAGATCACAGGCACACAGCAGACTGTCGAGCACACGCTGGTCAATGCGCAAGGCATAGTTCTTCGTGCGCGTCTCAAACGAGACAATGCCGGCGATGCGGCCGTCATTCGCGCTCCATACGCCCGAGCCGCTCTGGCCCTGGAAAGCGTCGATGGAGTTCTGGAGATGGGTGGCGTCGATTTTGTCGAAGGATGGCTGGGTGCTGGTCCATTGCGTGCCCCACTGCTTGTCACCGGGATATCCGCTGGTGACGGGGTTAAAATCTTCGGCTTGGAGCGTCGCGTCGCTGAAGACGCCGATTTCCAGTGCGCCAACGGTTTCGCCGGGCGTGGCCGACGCAAGCGTTACTAATGCAAAATCCCATTTGAAGCGCTCGGCGCTGTTGCCGGTGGCGTCCTTCCAGCCATTTGGAACCCAGAGCTTGTCGGCAAACTCAACACCAAACGGATTATCGTCACCATCCTTGCCAGGCGCAATGGCAACGCCACTGGGCCAGCCGCCGAACTCGTCGATCCAGAGACAGTGGGCCGCCGTCAGCAAGGTTTTCGGGCCGATGAAGGTGGCGGTGCAGGTGAAGGCCCTGCCCGTGTCGTCGTCCCAGGCCTCAAGGTAGGCAATTGATTGGTAGGGCCGTACATTGGTCGGGCTGATCCGCACGCGCTCGTCCGTACCGATGACAAGCTGCAAATCGCGATCGTCAGTTAGCCTCGATTGCCAGGCGTCTGGCGGTGGTCCGAGATGGTGGACCTCGGCAGAGTCCGTGCCGGTAGCCTGAGCTCCCGCCACATTAACCGTGACCTGAAGCACTATAGATAGGAAGAAGACCAGCACAAACACGCCGGTGAACGGCCTGGAGCTCGAACGAAACATTAACAGGCCTCTCATCCGGCGGATATACACCCACCCTGGCCGGACATGACACAACAGATCGACCGCGCTGAGAAGCGTAGTTGATAGCAGGTCTGTTTTACCAGGGGACTCTGGTTGGATATCTCGCTCATCACCCTTGACGCATCTGGTTAAGCGTCTCGTCCACCTGAACGATCTTCTGGATCAAATCGTCGTGGCTGTTAATGATTTGCACCTGGGCCTGGGCAAGCTGCTGCACCTGGCCGGCGAGCTCTTTAATCGTGTCGGCCAGCATGACGATCTCACGGTCATGGACGCTTGCCCGGCGCTCAAGCTCTTTCAGACGGTCTCCGCTGTCGTCACCTCGTGCCATATCCATCTCCTCTCTTCAACGCTGGTTATCGATGCTGACGATACCGCACTGACTATCCGTTTAGCCGGATAGTTGCCACCTGAACGCCAGTTGTACCCAGATTTGTATCCGACTTGTGCCCCACAGTCCCACCCTGCGAGCCTATACTACAATCACGTTAAGGCAACATCTGCCCTGAACGCGCGTATTCGGCATAGGAGCAAGCCATGCATGCAGTGTTCATGACGTTCGAATTTTCCGGTGGCGGTGGCGAGCTCACGAAAACGTTCAACGGGTTTGCTGACATCTTAAACGAGGCGAGCGGGCTCGTGACGAATACTTGGATGCGCGATGGCTCAACTATCGGCGGATTCCATGTATTCGTCACGAGCCTGGCCGCCGAAGGGTTCTTGAGAAGTGGCCGGATGCGGGCGCTGGCGACGAACCCAAGGGTCTCAAACTTTTACGTCCGGCTCTTCTCCACGCTCACGAGCACCGGCGCACCCATTGCCGAGAGCGCCATGGTCATGCAAGCGTCGGATGGCGCTCCCGGCGAGGTCTCGCCCGTTTGGCAGGGCGACACCATTCCGGTTGTTACCCAGGTCGGTTAATTCCCGTGTGGCAAAAGCCTTCTGCTCGTCGTCCAATCTGGCTGAGAAAAGCTATTCGCTCAAACAAGCCATTGCCTACTGGCTCATTGCTTGCGTCCTTCATCTAACCCGCACCAATACCAGGCCCCTCGACTCCCAATCAACCGAGCACCGGAATTGAAGCCTGGCGAAAGCGGATATGCTTCTACCGACCGCCCCATCCGCTTAAGCCACCTATCCGCAACCCATGATGAGCAGTGAGGAGGCTCAACATGCCAAGGCAAACTTCCAAAGGCAAGTGTTTCTTTTGCAATGGCGAGTTCAGCAAGTCAGGAATGACCAGACACCTGCAAACATGTAAACAACGGACGGCGACTGCAGACTCAGGCCGGAAAACAGGCTCCTTGTTGCACATTGCCGTCGAAGGACGGTATGAGCCCATGTACTGGATGCACCTGGAGGCTCCAGCTGAGGCAACGCTCATCGAGCTGGACGGTTTCTTGCGCCAGACCTGGCTTGAGTGCTGCGGGCACCTGAGTGCTTTTGACATTGGTGGGACAAGCTACATGTCGTACACAGAGCCGGGCTTCGGCTTTGACATGGACGACGAGAGCATGCATAGGATACAGCTTGGCGACGTGCTGGCTCCAGGCGAGAAATTTTCGCACCAATACGATTTCGGCACGACTACCGACTTGAGGTTGAGAACGGTCTCCGCTCGAGAAGGGGCGGCAAGGGGTGAACCAGTAAAGATGCTGGCTCGCAACGAACCGCCTGAGATACCCTGCAACGAATGCGGACAACCAGCCATCCAGGTGTGCTCCATATGCAGTTGGGAGGGGGCAGGCTGGCTGTGCGCGGAGTGTGCTCAGAATCACGAATGTGGTGAGGAGATGTTGTTGCCGGTGGTGAACTCGCCGAGGGTCGGAATGTGTGCGTATACCGGGTAACACTGCACCCATTCTCAAGCTCAACACCATCGTTACCAATGCAGTATAAGTATATATGAAGTCCGGTTCACCAGATTTGAGAATGCGGCACGCGACGGCCTGTT
The DNA here is from genome assembly GCA_013696045.1 of Chloroflexia bacterium. GTDB lineage: Bacteria > Chloroflexota > Chloroflexia > Thermomicrobiales > CFX8 > JACCZH01. The sequence continues at coordinate 5,401 of JACCZH010000433.1, read as the reverse complement.
CTGGTATACCTTCCCACTGTGACGGCGTGGCAATCGCCGTGGTCGAATATCACGTCGCTGAATCTCAAGGTAGTGGGAAAAACACGTGCACACAATACCAAACACCCAGCAAGAAGCCAGCCTGCTTATCGAGCTCAGCAAAGTCGGTGCCGCAATGGGGCTGACTGAAGCGATCAACTGGATAATGAGCAACGACTTCGATCCAGACTATGCCCTCTTTCGAGACAAGCACGCCCGTGGCGGGAAAGCGTCCTTCTATCTGGCGACAGTGTGTGATTTTTACCATTCAGTAGGCACACTGGTAAAAGCCGGAGTGTTACGTCCAGAGCTGACCGTCGAGTATTTCGAGGTGCTGCCTCTCTGGGAGCGTGTCCAAGGCTGGATAGACGGCCAAACTGATGACGCTTGCGGCCAGGTCTGGCCAAATTTTAAGTACCTTGGTTCGGTGGCTGAGGAACTCGCGGATGGAACACCTGCCACCGTCGCTGCCACCAATGGGACCACATAAGAGGACCAACACACCATAACAGGACATGGGAGGGAAGCTACATCCCTCCCTTTTTCTTTGCCCGCGAATGCGACACCAGATGGATACCAGAAAGTCTCCGGTGAGGACAGGTAACCAGTCCCAGCTTCATTTGGAGACTTCACCGAGAAATCACGTACTGAACTGTGCCTGTCCCGCGCGCCAAGGATGACGCAGGGTGCGCTATGATGCCCCGGTTATCGGAAAACCGCCACCATGAGCGAGGAGTAAAAGCTTGGCTGACAACGGGTTCCGCGAGATGGAACGAACGATCATCGGCAATATCTGGACCTCGAACGAGGCATACGACACACTGCGCGAGATGTGTGACGACATCGGGCACCGTTTCGGCGGATCGGAATCAGAGCATAAGGGCGCGGAGTTTATAAAGAAGAAGCTGGAATCCTATGGCCTGGAGAATGTCCGGCTTGAGGAGTTCCCAATGGCAAGCTGGGAGCGCGGCGAGGCCTCACTGAAACTTACTGCTCCGGTCGAGCGCGACTTCTCCTGCGTGGCGCTGCCCTACTGTCCGTCGGCAGATCTGAACGCCGAGCTGTTGCACGTCGGTGACGGAGAGCTGGCCGACTTCGAACGAGTGGCGGACCAGGTGCCAGGCAAAATCGTCATTTCTGCCTCAGAAACCAACAGGCCAGGCGAGCGCGGCAGTCACCGTATCGATAAATACAATTGGGCGGTAGAGCACGGCGCGATCGGCTATATCTATATCAACCAGAACCCCGGCCTGCTGCACATCACCGGCTCGATTCCCGGCCGCGATCCAAACGGCGAGGGCGCGGCGGCACGCGAAGCGCCGATCCCTGCTGTTGGTGTCTCATGGGAATCCGGCTCGATGATCCTGCGGCTGCTGGAGCGTGGCGTAGGCAAAGTTGAGCTAAAAACAAACAACCGCACCTACGATAGCAAGAGCTTCAATGTGATCGGCGAGATCGTCGGCACAGAGAAGCCCAATGAGGTGGTTCTCATGGGCGGCCACTTTGACGGCCACGACATCGCTCAGGGCGCAGGCGACGATGGCGCGGGCGCAGTCACCGGCATGGAAGCGGCACGAGCACTGGCCGCCTTCAAGGGCAAGCTCAAGCGCACGGTGCGCGTCATCTGCTTCGGTTCAGAGGAGCTGGGGTTGATTGGCGCATGGCGCCACGCCGCCACAACCGACCCGGACAGCTACGTCTTCGTCATGAATCTCGACGGAGCCGGGCGCGGCCAGGGCGGACAGGAGCAGTTGAACCTCTCCGGCTGGGATGAACTGCTGCCCTACTTCGAGGAGTTCGGACGCGAGCACCACTACGACTTTACGGTGCGCAACCAGCTCAACTCGCACTCCGACCACTTCCCCTTCGCAGTGCGCGGCATCCCGAACGGCACGCTGAACGCGCGCGACACCAGCGCCGGCATGATTGGCCGTGGCTGGGGTCACACCGAGGCGGACACCTTTGACAAGATCAACCCCCGTGGCTTGCAGATGTCGGCCGTTCTGGTGGCCCGACTGATGCTGAAGATGGCCCAGGACGATGCTTTCCCGGCCAAACGCCGCTCGGTTGACGAGGTCCGTCAGCAGCTCGACGAGGCCGGATTGCTGGCTCGGCTGGAATCATCCGGACGCTTTCCACCGCAACAGCAGACGTAAGACATCACACGTATCGGATCCCAGGAGCCCCGCAGGATTGGTCCGGCGGGGCCTTCTCATTGAAATCCATATTGAAATCCATGTTGGTTGCTGTCAGTTGGGAGGTCTGGCTAACCGCTTGCGCATGAAAATGCGGCTGTATCCATCCTCGACACGTCGCTCGACTTCCTCGTAGCCGAGTTTCGCGTAGTACGAGAGGTTTTCTATCATGAGCTCGTGAGTATACAAGCGCAGCTCATTCACCTGGTGGGCAATAGCGTGTTCCTCAACGAAGCGCATCAATTGCCGGCCGAGTCCGGCCCCCTGATGATCCGGGTGCACCGCTACGTTCTCGATAAATATGTGGTCGCTACGTGGCTCAACCACCAGAATACCCCGGACCGCTGGCGAACCAGGGATCACGTAGACGGATCCAGCGGATATGAGAGCCGCGTAGTCCGCCAGCATGGGCGCGGGCTTTTTCCCGATACGTGGAACGTACATGGCGTAGGCTGCGTCAACACACCTGGCCACGGCGCGATACTCGGCTGGGCTGGCCAGACGGATCTCCGAACCATCCATCGGTCTCAACCCGTGGCTTTGCTGTAGCGGCTTGGGTAGGTCTGTTTCGCCCAGCGCAAAACGTCGGAGATCGTCATATCCATCAGGCCGAGGTCAGGAACATCGACACGTGGAAGCCCTTCCATCTTGTCGAGTTCGGACAGCCAGTAGTCGGTAATGTTTGACACGTCGAGCACTTCGAGGCCGACCAGTTCACGTTCACCACACGCAAGCTTCTCGTCATCATAATAGAAATAGAATGGCCAGTTTCGATCATCGGGATCGTTTGAAACCCGTGCTCTTCGGCTACCTGGTAACAGGTCGAGGAAAATGAGACCGTCGAAGTACTTTAGTTCTGCTGGTACGGCCATAACTGTTGGCCTCCTTTGTTTCTGTCGACAGTCGCAAGGTGAAAGAATCGTAACAAGTATCCGCCAGAAACGTGACGTGATTCTACAACTCCGTCGACAAAGTCTGTGGAACGGCTGGTAAGCAGTCCGGCTTCACGCAAACGCCCGGCGGCAATCAAAAAGTAGATGAAGCCCTGGCCACGCCGATCATGATGCACGCTCAACGGGTCGGTCAATATGACCTGGGCAGCTACAACCGGATCGGGAAAGACTCCATGCTTCAGAAGAATACCGGTCTCAACATGATCCGGCATCCAGATGTTCGCTAGTTTCCAGCCAATATGACCTATGATCTCCGGTGTTGTTTGACCAACCCCGGTGTAGATGAATCCATCTTCCTCAACATGCATCCGCGTCCCAACCGGCACAACATCCATCGTCCCGAGATCACGCAGCCATGCTACGCGTAGGGGTTCGTCACCAGCGTCCAATCTCAGGCGGTCGCGCTACTGTAGCGGCTGGGATAGGTTTGTCGTGCCCAGCGGAGTACATCAGCAATTGTCACGTCAAACAGGCCGGATTCAGGCACATTGACTCGGGGAAGGTCCACTTTGTCGAGTTCAGCAAGCCAGTAGTCGGTGATAAGCGAAACATCAAGGACTACAATGCCCAGGAATTCCCGCTCTCCGTCAGCCAACTTCCAGTCGTCATAGTTGAAGTCAAACGGCCACGAGCGCTCGTCTGGGAAGCTCATGACGCCAGCCTTGGGGACGCCTGGATACACATCAACGGCGACCAGACCATCGTCGTAATAGATACCTGCTACTATGGCCATAGCCGTGAGCCTCCCATATTCTGGTCGCGAGGGGAAAGGTGAAACAGTCGAGGAAGAACTCCCCCGTTTACGTGACGTAATTCTACTACTGCATCCACATAGAGAGCTCTTCGGCTTTGTACTAATCCTTGATCGCGAAGAACGCCCGCGCCAACGATAAGGTAAACGTAATTATGCGCTCGTGAGTCGTGATGAATACTCATAGGATTCATCAGAATAAATGACGCTACGGCAATCGGATCGAGCAAGGTTGTATGTTGAAGTTGTATACGTTGTAAGGCATGCTCAGGCATCCAGACATTCGCGTGCGTCCACTCGATCCAACGAGCAATGTCAGAAGCGATGGTGCCAACCCCGATATAGATGAATCCGTCTTCCTCAACATGCATCCGCGTCCCAACCGGCACGCGCTCCATCGCGCCGAGATCGCACAACAGAGCAGCATGCTGTAACTCCTCGGAAGCGCCCACTGAACCTCCCTCATCAACACACCAACACGGCGAACCCTGTAACGGGTCCGCCGTGCTGTTCCCCACCCCAGGCGATGGTGTGTGCTAGGTGATTGCCTCGCGCCACATCTCGTGATAGTTCCACGACGCGATGTAGATGCCGTTCGGCCGGAAGCCGCGGATATCGGCGCTGAGAACTTGCGCGCGGGTGATCTGCGCGTAGAAGACCGCGGCGGGGTCATCCTGAATCATGATCTGGAGAATCTCGCTGGTCGCTGCGATCAGTTCCTCTTCGGTTTCAGCGTCACGCGCCTGGTCAAGCAGCTGGCCGACCTCTTCGTTGTCGTAGAACATCGAGTTTGATCCAGCGCTACCGGCGGAATCGGGATGGAAATTCGGAAAGAGCTGATTGTACGAGTCGTTGTAGTCAGGCCACCAGCCGCTGGACATCATGTGCGGGCGCTCTTCTGGCGGCGAGTCGCCATAGGCCATGTCGACCAGCTGCGAGCGATCAACCTGAGTGATCGCCAGGTTGAAGCCAATCTCGGCCAGACTGGCCTGGAAAAGCTCCGCGATGGCGCGATCATCGGCGTCACCGCTCGCCAGCATGTACTCAAGCTCGTCGCTCTCGGTGATGCCACCCTCGGTCAGCAGCTCGCTGGCACGCTCAAGATCGGTGTCATAGAGCTCAATGCTTGCGTCGAAGCCAATCACCGTATCCGCGATCGGCCCCTGCTTTTTGGCAAAGCCTCGCAACACCTCATTAATAATGTCGTCATAGGGGAAGGCGTAACAGAGTCCCTGGCGAGCTTCTTTCGTGAGGCGCGCATAGTTCAACCGAATCCAGTCGCACTGGGTGGTCTCGTATTCGACAACTTGCACGTCCGGGTTCGAGCGCAGGGCGATGACATCTTCGGCCGGCAACACGGCGACTCCATCGGCGTCACCGGATTCGATGAGCTGCCTGCGGGTGACATCCTCGGGCACAACGCGGGCGATGACACGGTCAAAGAAGTGGTCCGGCCCGTGGAAGTCGGGGAAACGATCCAGCAC
>JACCZH010000431.1 GCA_013696045.1 Chloroflexia bacterium | reverse complement strand
ATGCGGTTGGCATCGTTCTTGTCGATCCAGAGGTCGTGGTTGTCACCGTGGGGACCCGGCACCTTGCCGAAGGTATTGCCGCCGTCGATCGACTTCCAGTTCTCGACGTTCAACACCCAGACCGAGTCGGCGTCCTGGGGGTCGGCGTAGATGTGGTGATAATACCAAGCGCGCTGGCGCAGGTTGCGGTCTTCGCTGCCCTTCGTCCAGGTCTCGCCGTAGTCGTCAGAGCGGAACACCGCGCCGTCCTCGGCCTCGACGATGGCCCAGACCCGGCCAGCCTTCGCGCCGGACGCCGCCACGCCGATCTTGCCGAGCAGCCCCTGGGGCAGGCCCGGGTTGTGGCTGATCTCGGTCCAGCTGTCGCCAGCGTCTTCTGATTTGTACAGGCTGCTGCCCTCGCCGCCACTAGAGAGGCTGTGCGGGTTGCGGTGCGCCTCCCAAAAGCTGACGTAAAGGATGCGTGGGTTGGTCGGGTCCATCGACAGGTCGAGCGCACCGGCCTTGTTGCTGCGAAAGAGCACCTTCTCCCAGCTCTTACCGCCGTCTTGTGAGCGGTACAGCCCGCGCTCCTCGTTGTCGCCCCAGACGTGCCCGAAGGCCGCGACATAGACCAGATCCGGGTTGGTCGGATGGATCTGAATCTCGCCGATATTCTGGGTGTCTTCCAAACCACAGTGCACCCAGGTCTTGCCGGCGTCGGTGGATTTGTAGACACCATCGCCACGCGACACGTTACCGCGGATGCTGGTCTCACCCATGCCGGCATAGATAACGTTCGGGTCAGACTCGCTCACGGCCAACGCGCCAACGGAGGCCATCTTAAAGAAGCCGTCCGAGACGTTCTTCCAGACCTCGCCGCCGTCGGTCGTCTTCCAGACCCCACCGCCGGTGGTGCCGAAATAGTGCACGTTGTGGTCCGACAGGTCGCCGGCCACGGCAACCACGCGCCCACCACGGTGCGGCCCGATATTGCGATATTTCATCGCCCCATATAACGCTGGATTAACGCTAGCCATAAGCTCCTTCGTATTCCTCTCTGTAGAACGGATCGCTCACCAGGTCTCCAGCCCGGCATATCGGGACATCATAGAGCAAGTTGGCAAGGTGTGGGAGAGAGGTTCGAAGCGTTTGGCACACGATGTTGAGTGGCCGCCCCTGGTTCGACGGCATCTCGACAGACTGTCCTAAACGTGCGATGCTTCGGTTAGCATACGCCTCTAACTGAACAAAGAATGTGTGAATGAAGCATGCTGGCCGAGACACTTGGGGAAGTGCTGATTCGCCCTCTGCGTGAGAGCGATCTCACGGAAGCTGACCGCATCGAGCGACTGGCGTTTGGCACGTACCTGGGCCTTCCGGATCCGATGGCATTTCTTGGAGACGCGGCCGACATCGCAACACGCTGGCAGACTGAGCCGGAGGGAGCGTTCGCGGCCGAGCTTGACGGGGCACTCATCGGCACCAACTTCGCAACCCGCTGGGGATCAGTCGGGATACTTGGCCCCTTGACGATTCATCCCGACTATTGGAATCGCGGCTATGCGACTCCGCTCATCAAAGCAGTAGTCGATTGTCTCGTGTCATGGGGGACGACTCACGACCAACTCTTTACCTTCGCCCAGAGTCCAAAACATCATGCCCTCTATCAGAAAGCCGGTTTCTGGCCGCGCTTCCTCACCCCGTTGATGAGTACGTCAGCCCTCACGCTATCTGACGGCGCAGTCTATGAGAGGTTCTCCGGCATGTCCGGCGCCGATCAGGAGCACAGTGTGGCTGCGTGCCGTAAGCTGACGCAGGATATCCAGGCCGGACTCGACCTCACAGTCGAGATACAAGCGGTACGCGATCTCAACCTGGGCGACACGATCCTGCTCCATGACGCAGATGGCTTGCAGGGGTTCGCGGTCTGCCATTGCGGCCCAGGAACCGAGGCTGGCAGCGGCGTGTGCTCGGTCAAGTTCGGAGCAGTCCGGCCCGGGCCCGACGCCGCCGAAGCGTTCAGCCGCCTGGTAAGCGCCTGCGAAACATTCACGATCAAAATGGGCATGCAAAGCTTGACGACCAGTGTCAACACCTCACGCATCGCTGCTTACCAAATGCTGTTGAAGCGTGGCTACCGCTCAACATTCATAGGTATCAGCATGCACCGGCCAAATGAGCCCGGCTACTGCCGTCCCGATGTCTTCGTGATTGAGGGCATCGCCTGAGAGCTACGCGGTCATGCTCTGGACGAAGCAGAGATCACGACGTTTGTTCGTAGTCCTCGATCCAAAATTCGCCAGAGAAGCACCCATCGAGGGTGTTATGGACGTGTCATCTCGACCTCCCCCAAAATGTCATCTCGACCGAAGTGGAGAGATCTCTTCTCTGACCAAGCTGCGGAGGACCGAGATCTCTCCACTCCGCTGCGCTCCGGTCGAGATGACCCTCGGAGTCGGCACGACATTCAGGGGTCGAGGTGACAAACCAAAGGCACCACTCATCGTCATCGAATCGACGAGTTAACCATCATCCCGCTACACACTCACCGCCGGCAGACCCGAATCCCCGATCAGCTTGTTGAACGCGGCGACGTCCTTCTCAACCAGCTCGTTCAGACACTTCACTTGGGCATCGACACGCGAGGACAGTTCATCGAAGAGCGTGTACGACTGCTTCGTTGGCGCGCCGGGGGCGTTGGAGACGGTCCAGGCCAGGCCGGCGAGCTTGGCGTTGAGCTTGATCGGGAAGTTGAGGGTATCCTGGATGGACTTGGCTTTGTACTGGATCAGCTCGCCCTCAATATCGTAGAGCTTCTCGCCAAGAATTCTGGCAGCCTCCTTGATCTTGTCGTCCTCGACCCGGCCGGCCCAGGCTTCGGCCTGGGAACGGATGTTGCGGATGCGGGCGATGGCCTCGTTGGTTTCCGAGAGCTTGGCGGTGATCTTCTTCTGAAGGTCGAACTGGGCGTCGTAATCAGTCTGGCTCGCGTCCAGACGCGGATCGGGCACGATTGCGAAGGTTGCCTCCTGGGATTCGTCACCAACCGTCAGCCGCACCTTGTATTCACCCGGTGCAACCTCCGGGCCGGAGACCGGGAACTCGATCGGGTCGCCGTCGGCGATCTTGGTCGGGCCGGGATAGCGCATATCCCAGACAAAACGGTTGCCTCCAGCTTTGGCGGGCGCTTTGGGATCGTCGTCCTTCTTTTCATCGTCTTTTTTCTCGGGCTCGTCGTCACGCTTGCCCTTGAAGCTGCGGATCTCGTCGTCGCCCGCCGTCAGGAAGGTTAGCGTCAACTCGCTCTCTGGTTTCTCCTTCAGGAAGTAGTGGACGAGCACGCCCCCAGGCGGATTGTTGCCGGCGTCGAGGTAGTGCTGCTCGGTCTCCCCATCGGGTGTCGTGGTGCGGTCATAGGACGGGATCATGCCGCCGGCGAAAAAGTAGTTCTTGCCGGGCACCGGAGAGTGGCCGAAGCCGCGCTCGCCGGGGAAGCGAATCGTGTCACGCGGCACGAAGAGATGCGCGTCCTTGCCGGCCAGCTCGTCCGCCATCTGACGCAATGGTGAGATGTCGTCGATGATCCAGAACGAGCGGCCATGGGTTCCGACTACCAGATCGCCCTGGGTGACGATCAGATCATGAACCGGCACGAAGGGCAGGTTCAGCTGGAGCCGTTGCCAGTTGCCGCCGTCGTCGAACGAGACGTAGACACCGGTCTCGGTGCCAGCGAAGAGCAAGCCACGCCGCTCGGGGTCCTCACGGATGACCCGCGTGAAATCGTCCGCCGGAATACCGTTGGTGATCTCAGTCCAGGTCTCACCATAGTCGTTCGTCTTATACAGGTAGGGCTTGTCGTCGTGGCTCTTGTAGAGGGTGGCCGCGACATAGGCCGTGCTGCCCTCGTGTGGCGAGGCTTCAATGAACGAGATCAGCGCCCAGTCAGGCAAGGTCGTCGGGTTGACGTCGTGCCAGCTCGCGCCACTGTCGCGGCTTACGTGGATCAGGCCATCATCACTGCCTGCCCAGAGCACGCCCGCTTCCACCGGTGACTCGGCAAAGGCAAAGATCGTGGCATAGGTTTCCGCCCCGGTGTTGTCCTTGGTGATCGGACCACCGGACGGCTCCAGCGTCTCGGGATCGGCGCGGGTCAAATCCGGGCTGATCTCGTCCCAGCTCTTGCCGTCATCCGCCGAGCGGAACAGCCGGTTACCGCCGGAATAGAGCACGTTCGGGTCGTGCGGAGAGAGCGATATCGGCGAGGTCCAGTTAAAGCGATATTTCAGCTCCTTGGCGGCCCCAGTGGCGGCTTCCGGCCAGACACTGACATCGTGCACCAGGTCGCTTGCGAAATCGTAGCGCGTCAGGTAGCCGGACATCGCGCCGGCATAAATGATGTTGGGGTTGTCGGGCCGCACCGCGATGTAGCCACTCTCACCCCCGCCGATCTCGCGCCACTCCGGCAGGACGATAGCCGGGTTGTTCGAGCGGCTGGGGATGCTCATGGTGGTGTTGTCTTGCTGCGCTCCGAACACGCGGTACGG
>JACCZH010000412.1 GCA_013696045.1 Chloroflexia bacterium | reverse complement strand
AAGCGGGAGGGGGCAAGCCGCCCCCCTACGTTTTGCAATGCGGAAGGAGGGCGTTCATGTTCGAGGTGATCGTAGGATCGACGGACGGTGTTTACCGGCTCAACGGAAGTCAGCCGGAGCATCTGGGGGTGGAGGGAGAACGCATCTGGGCCATCCATGCCTGGCGGGATGCCGGCGACACCAGCATCCTGGCCGGCAGCTATGGCAATGGCATCTTTCGCAGCACGAATGCCGGCAAGACATGGACACAAGCGAATGAGGGGCTCACGGCAACCGCGCTGCGCACCATTCAGCCGGACCCCTTGAATAGTGGCGCGATCCTCTGCGGCACGGAGCCCGCGCGGGGCTTCCGCAGCACTGACGGCGGCCAATCGTGGCGCGAGCTTGAAACTATCGCCACGTTACCTGCGGTTGAACAATGGTATTTACCCTACTCGCCACGCGCCGGAGCGATCCGTAACTTCTACGCGCCGCCCGGCGGATCGAACCGGCTGCTCGGTTCTATTGAGGTCGGTGGACTCCTCAACAGCAATGATGGCGGCGCAACCTGGGATCTTGTCGACATCCAGCCAGACGACGACATCCACTACATCACCGGCCATCCACAGGATCCGAATCTGCTCTATGCCGCGCTTGGTTGGGCATCGCTTGAGAAGGATCGCAGACGTGAAGATCCACCGCCGCTCGGCGGCATCGGCCGCTCTCGGGACGGTGGCAAGAGCTGGCGAAAACTCCATAGCGACTACACCCGTGCTGTCATCGTCCCGCCAACCCGGCCCGATCTCGTCCTGGCTGGCCCTGCAACGCGAGTTGGGCACGAAGGCCGCATCGAAGTGTCTGCGAATAGTGGCGATACCTGGGAACCCGCAAGCAGCGGGACCGAATTTCCGATGGAGGATATGGTCGAGCTCTTTGTCGCAGCGCCGGATAACTCAATCTGGGCTGTCTGTTCAGGTGGGCGGCTTCTCAGGGCGCAGCCGGGCGAGTGGAACTGGACGGCCGCAGTGCCGGAGGATGCCGGGATCGACGTTCAATCGATCTGCTTCGTCGCGGAGTCCTGAGGCTGAAGCCACTCCTCGGCCCAGTCGGAAATCGCAATGACGACCGAGCCGAGCGCCTCGCCCTTGGGGGTTAACCGGTAGTGGACGCGCACCGGCTTGTCGGGGATAACAATGCGTTCAAGAATGCCCTCTGTCTCAAACTCCTTGAGACGCACGGAAATCAAACGGTCACTCACCCCGGGGATCACGCCCGCAAATTCACTAAACTGTGTGGTGCCAGATAACATCGCGCGCAGGATAGCTCCTGACCACTTGCGCCCGATCATCTCGGCGGCGCTTCGGTAGAAGGGGCAAAACGGGGTAATGTCACGATGTGCCTGTACCGATTGATTCATGTAACAATTATCACATATGCTACAGCAGTTGTCAGCCTTTTCAATCAAACGATTGTTTGATCGTCTATGTCTCATGCACATGTCTGGCAGACTATCCTTATCAGCAACGGCTGATCGCCAGCAGACCGCTGAAAGGTCCGAGAGCATGTCAACATCTCCATCCGGGATGGACGCCTATCTCGCTATCGTCTCAATCCGCGTGGTTCGCGACTACACCAGCGATCCCATCTCGGACGCCGCCCTCAACCGCATGCTCCAGGCCGGCCGGGCAACCGGCAGCTCTCGCAACCGCCAGGCCTGGCTCTTCTACGTTGTTCGCAACCCTGAAACACTGAACCGGCTCGCTGATTGTGTTTTTGCGCCGGATAACGTGCGCGGCTGCCAGCTGGCTATCGCGATAGTGATCACCGGAAAGAGCAGCTTCGACGGGGGACGCGCCGCCCAGAACATGGCGCTGGCCGCCTGGACTGACGGTATCGGCACATGCCCGAACTCTACCCGTGACATCGATGAAGCCAGGCGTGTTCTCGGCATCACCGAGGATCTCTCGATTGCAACCATCCTCTCGGTTGGCTATCCCGCCGCAGCGATCAGTCCGAAGGACAACAACCCAGAAGCCATCCTGAGCCGTATCGACCGCAAGCCGCTTGAGGAGATTACGCGGTTCCTTGACTAGAGCAGTTACCAGGGCAGTTGTGTTTCGTAGCGGCGCAATGCATAGCGCCAGGTCTGCCCTCGGACAGGCTACGGGCGGAGAAAAAGGGCACAATGAATTGTGCTGCTACGGATCCTGCACGTGCAAAGTGCTTTAGTATCCATTGATGAACTAAGGGGGATAGGTGTCACAAAACGTGCTGGTCATCGGCTCTGGAGCGCGAGAGCACGCGATGGTCTGGAAACTGGCACAGGGCTCGCGGATTGGGACACTTTTCTGTGCCCCCGGCAACCCCGGCGCCGCCGAGGTCGCCCAGAATCTTGACATCGGCGTCAACGACGTCGAGGGCATCTGGAGCGCGATCGAAAGCAACAACATCGAT